>JALTZH010000029.1 GCA_027051265.1 archaeon
TATAAAAAGAACTTAAAAATAATCTTTATTTTATTAACAATATAGATAAAATATTGTAACACGATATTGTATAAGAAAAAAGGGAATTTTAAATCTATTTATTTTTTATTTTTATTTATATTTTATAATTATTATGATTAAATTTCATAATTACCTATATGAAACGAAAAAGTTTGTAACATCTAAAGCTAGTGGCGATATATGTATTTTAGGAATACCTTTGGATTTAACACAAACATTTAGATTTGGATCAAAAGAGGGATGTGATTGTATAAGATATTATTCTGAAAGTATTGAAGATTACAGTCCAATATTAAAGAGAGATCTATCAGATGTTAATTATGTAGATGTTGGTAACATATTATTACCTCAGAGTTTTAAAGCTTTAACGTTGATTGAAAACGTTATATCATCATTGGCTAACGAATTTAAGAGATTTATATTTTTAGGTGGCGAACATCTGATAACACTTCCAATAGTTAAAGCGTTGAAAAATAAATATAAAAACTTAACAGTTATACAGTTTGATGCTCATTTAGATTTAAGAGATGAATACATGGGGGAAAAATTGAGTCATGCAACAGTTATGAGAAGAATTCATGATCTAAATCTAAAGATATATCAATTTGGTATAAGAAGTGGTTCAAAGGAAGAATATGAATATGCTTATAAATATGGAACAATTGTTGATAATATTAAAAATCTTAAAATAAACGATCCCGTATATATAACTATAGACATGGATTTTTTCGACCCCGCATATTGTCCAGGAGTAACAAATCCGGAACCATGCGGTTTTAATCCTAAAGATTTCTTAGAAATAATATATGATATAGATTTAAATTTAATCGGATTTGATATCGTTGAAATTGCACCTGTATACGATATATCTGGTATTACATGTATAACAGCTGCAAAAATTGTTCGTGAAATGATCCTAAAATTTTTCTATGAAATTTAAAAAATATAATAAAGATGCAATAGTTTTTGAATCCCTTATCAAGTTTCTTTTAATTAAATCTATTATTTTATCATATGTTAAATATACCAACTCTATTATCTCATCTTCATCACGTTTCTCTTCTCCAACGTATCTTAGATTTTCAGCCAAGAACACATGAGTTATTTCGTTGCTATAACCTGGAGCTATATACATTTCAAATATCTTTTTAACTGTTCCTGCAGAAAAACCTGTTTCTTCAACAAGTTCTCTTTTAGCACAATCTTCTGGTGTTTCATCCTCGTTTATCGTTCCTGCTGGTAATTCGTATATGAATTTTCTCAACGTATATCTATATTGTTTTAGCAGAATTATTTTGTCATTAATTTTAGGTATTATAATAACAGAACCTGGATGTTTTACATATTTTTTCTTTAAGATTTTACCATTTGGAAGCTTTATGAATTCTTCAACGACTTTAAAATTGAAAAGATTAAAAAAAATTTTATTATAAATTAAAGGAATCATTCCTCTATATATATCGCTGGTTTTAATGGAATCGAAAGATGTTTCTTCTTCATAGGATCATATGCATCTTCATCTTCCTCGTATATTATTACTTCGCAGTTAAATTCTTTTTCAATGAAAGTTTTAGCATCCAATAACAATCGTTTCTCATCAATATATACGATATTTTCTCTAACTTTTGATACATCTTTAAGAATATTCTGTAAGAAGTTTATAGTTCTTTTTATATTTTTAACTTCATGTTTGATTTCCTCTATTAAATTTTTTAACTTAATCTCTTCTTTGTTTTTTAATTTTTCAGCAATTTTTAAGTATGCGATCCATTTATCACGGCTTGCTGTGTATATATAAATTTTTTTAGGCTTAAGATTTTTAAACTCTATAATCTCTCTAATATCAGTTACTAATCTTTCCAGCATTTCCTCAAATATCAATGCTTCGTTTGAGATTTTATTACGATCATAATCCGGTATTCTTTCTAAGGATATGAAGCTTGATTTCCCTATTCTATACCATAATTCTTCTGTTAATGCAGGAATATATGGTGTAAGTAATTTTAACCATATCTCAATAGCTTCCCTTAACACTTTTATATTGGGTTTATCTCTCTTTAAATACCATCTGATATCATTCCATATTTCATATAGCGCAACAAGTAAAGCTGATCTCGTTCTTAAATTTTCGATATGTTCCTCATAATTTTTTATATGTTCTTGAATTCTACTGATTAACCATTTATCTATTATCTTAATATCTGTTCTAAATTCATCCACGTTATAATATTTTAAGACAAAGTTGAAGAAATCTTTTAGTTTCTTTTCAATATCTTTGGCAAAATCATATCTAAAATCTGGATCCTTTAATCCTTCAGCAAGCAACATTAAACTTGCTCTTGTTACACTTGCACCAAATTCTTCTAACATTTTCTTTATAGTTATAAAGTTACCAAGCTTTTTACTCATCTTTTTTCCTTCGATAAAAATCATTCCATTGACTCCTATTGTTCTAGGAAGCTTATTTGGAAATAAAGCAACATGATGAAATATATAAAATGTGAGATGATTTGGAATCAATTCTTTTGCAGATATTCTTAAATCTACTGGATAATAATAATCGAACTCTCTTCTCATCTCTTCAATAACTTCCTCACTAATTCCAGTTGCTTTGGAAATATCTCTAACATTTCCTTTCCCGTAAAAGATATAATCAAACAATTCTTTTGTAAGTTGTTCAGGTTTGATGTTCTTTTCTTTTATCGTTTTTGAAATTGTATAAAATGCCATATATACTGTTGAATCACTCAATGTCTCAACAATCCATTCTTTATCCCAAGGTAATTTTGTTCCTAAACCTGTTCTTCTTGCACATGCTTTATCCTCTAACCAATCTATAACTTTAATAAACTCTTCTCTAGCTTCTTCTGGTAATATTCTTATATGCTTTAAAGCTTTTCTTACTTCCTCTTTCCATTTTTCATCGGAATATTTAAGAAACCATTGATCCTTTAGGATTTTAACCAAGCACTCCGTGTTGCATCTACATACAACTTCTTCTGGTAAATCATAGAACTTAAATGCAAAACCTCCGTTTATAAAATCTTCTACTATTTGTTTTTTAACATCCTTAACTACTTTGTTCGCATATTTTCCAGTTATCTCTTTTAATATTCCTTTATAAAATTCCTCCCTATAAATAATTGATGTTGCTTCCTCAAGTTTTTCATCCAGTTGATTTTCAATTCCCATTTTTTCAACGATATCCTTTGCTGGTAGCTCAGAATACCCTTCCAATTTTATTAAAGAGATAGGTTTTATTCTTTCAACAATTTCTTTTGAAAGTTTATATTTTTTAAGTTTTTCCTCATCTTTAAGAAGATCTCTTAATGCAACATAATCATATGGAGCATGAGCTGGAACTGACATTACGACGGCTGTTGCTATGTTATCTTTTACAAAACTTGCTGGTAATACAATTACTTCCTGTTTAAATATGGGATGAATAGCTTCTTTTCCAATGTATTTCACACCTTTAAATTCTTCTAGTATTTTAACGTTATCAAACTGTTCCTTAAATTTTTCAACTGCACGTTTTGCTATGATCATTTTTTTTCCGTTTAATGTTATTTTGACATATTTAACATCTGGATTAAGCCATATGTTAGTTACACCAAAGAGAGTTTCAGGTCTAAGTGTAGCAGCTGCCAGAAAACAATCCTCATCTTTTAACTTGAACAATAGGATTATAAACTCTACTGGTGAGACACCTTCTCCTCTTAATCTGTCATGATCTCCAGTTGGTGATTTACATCTCGGACACCAAACTACTGGATGTGTTCCCTTTCTTACAAAACCTAATTCTCTAAGTCTTAAATATTGCCATTCTATAAATTTACTAAACCATGGATCGAGATATGTTGTCGTGAACTCCCTCCTCCAGTCAATACTATGTCCCAACAATTTTAATACTCGTTTTGATTCATTTATATAGTATTTAGCCATATATACGGGATCAACAAACTTTTTGATTTCTTCTTCAGGTACTCCATCTACTTCTTTAAATATTCTATATTGTTCCATGTCGCCTCTCTTTAAACGCTCCGCAGCTCCTGCTATTGGTTCTCCAGTTAAATGCCATGCCCATGGAAATAGAACGTTATAACCTTTCATGCGTTTATATCTAGCATATACATCCACCCTAGTTGAAGTAAAAGCATGTCCTATATGTAGAGGACCGTTCATGTATGGAAATGGAAAGGTTACAAAGATTTTAGCTCTATTATCAGGATCGCTCTCAAATATTCTACTACTAATCCATTTCTCAGCCCACTTTTTCTCAATTTCTTTAAAATCCATAATTTATGTTAAGTAAAATTATCTTACAAGAAGAACATTTGTGCTTGATTTTTTAAGGACATTTAAGGATATATGACCCATTATAATCTTTTTTATTTTACTTAAGCCTCTAGGACCTAAGATTACGAGATCATATTTAGCACTTTCATTAATTATTGTATCAGAAACTCTTCCTCTTCTTAATTCTATTTTATAATTTTTAAAGGATAACTCTTTAAATATCTTTTCACCAGATTCTAGTGCGTGTTTTCTTTTTTCAACCTCGTTTTCATCTCTAGCAACCGATAACAAAGTAATTTCGGCATTAAAAATCTTAGCAATTTTAGTAGAATATTCAACAGCTTTATTTGCATAGTGACTTCCATCCGTACAAACTAAAAATTTTTTAAAATCACTCTCTCTCTTTATTGTTAAAACAGGTATTAAAGAATTTTCAGCAATAAGTTCTGCAGTTTCTATCTCATGAAAGCCACTTTGAATTAACAAATCATGTCCTTGTTCAATCTCCTCTATATGATGTAATATATGTGATATATTATGTGAAAGGATTTTTGTATATTTTAACTCCAATTCAAGTTCTTTACTCAACATTTCATAAATAATTTTCACATTCTTACTAGGTTTTTTTTCGGTTTTTTTACTTAATGGAAATGGTTCAGAATGTCTTTTTAATTCTTCTGAAATAACATGAAGCAATGTAACATTTTTAGCATGAAGTTTTGATAATAGAGATTTTAACACTTTAAAAAATCTATTTAATTCCTGCCATTCTAATATCAATATTAATACGTTCAGCGATTTTGGATTGCTTTGTAACATAAAATTATTATCGAAGATTAACGTATAGAGCCAAACATGAATTTTTTAGGAGAAAAATTTAAAGTGATTCACTTCATTGCATATTTTTATTTTTTATATTTTATGAAAATTAAAAGAGAAGATTTTTTCAAGGATAAAGTTAGAGTCTTAGATGTTGGTACAACTGACGTTGTAAAACTATTGGAAGAAATGTCAGAAACAGCATTTCAAGGTAGAAAGTTAGGCGAGGCTTTTCTTCTCTGGAAAAAGATGCTCGAAGAGAATGAAAACGTTATTTTCATGGGTTTAGCAGGATCAATGGCAACAGCAGGTATGTGGAAATTAATATGTCAAACTATTAGATTTAGATATATTGATGTACTAGTATCAACTGGTGCAAATATTTCAGAAGATATATATGCCGGTATGGGGTTTCCTTATGGAAGAGGATCACCAATGATAAACGATAGCATACTCTATGAATTAGGAATAGATAGATTCTACGATACGTATGCGGATGAATATCTATACAGAGAGATGGAAAAAACAATTAAAGATTTTGCATTAACATTAAAAGAAGATTACATTTATTCATCATCCGAATTTTTATATTTGTTTGGAAAGTATCTAAATGAACATGGAATATATTGTATAGCTACTGAGGCATATAAACAAAAGGTTCCAATATTTTCACCAGCTATTGTAGATTCAGCATATGGTGTTGCATTACTTCTAGCTAAAAAAGAAGGAAAACATATAAAGATTGATCATATAAAAGATTATGAACAGATGGTTGAAATTTCCAAACGAATAAAAAATACAAGCGTAATTTATATAGGAGGAGGGGTTCCAAAGGATATGATAAATCTAGTCGCTGTTGCTGTTGAGTTGCTTAAAGCATATTATGAAAATTCAAACAAGAAAGAAAGGGATAAGATTTCCAAGCCACACAAATATGCGTTACAAATAACAACCGATTCTCCACAATGGGGTGGATTAAGTGGAGCAACT
>JALTZH010000030.1 GCA_027051265.1 archaeon
TGAACTATTTAAAGGAGATATATCCCGAAACTAAAGATTATGCATTGGTATTTTTGGGAAATGAAATGCCTGGATATTTGACAGGATATGGATCAGTTATAAATTACGTAATAGGTATAAGACATTCACATTTGGATAATGCTGGTTATAGTTTTGATCAAAAGAATCCTCCTGAAAATTTAGATCCAAAATATGTTGTAGATAAACTAGTTGAAGAAGAAATTTGGAGAAATGTTCTCAACAGTTTAATTGTATGTTTGTTTGCACGTGAAATCTATAAGGAAGATATTGTTAGAGATGCGTTGGAAGCGATGGGTAAATCTTTAAGTATTGAAGAGATTAAAAATATAGGAAGAGATACGTATTTCAGAAAACTGAAGATGAAAAAACGGATGGGTTATGATGTAGATAACGTATTTCTTCCGAAAAGGATCCTTGAAGTGAAAACATTACACGGATACTTAAATGAAAACTTTATAAGAAGGGCGTTGAAATACTTTAAGGAGAGTTATCTTGAAAAATGAAGCAAATCTTATTGCATCGAAATATATAGTTCTTAATTTTTTAGAATATTTAAAAATTATTTTATGAGTTTAAAAAAAGAGATTTTCAGCAATTTAAAAGCACTAGCCATTGCTATACTCATAGCACTCCTCATAAACTATACGTTAGCTGCGACATTAAAAGTACAGAAACCTGTTATGGTTGTTGTTTCAAGTAGTATGGAACCAACGATTAAACCGGGAGATATAATCGTTGTAAAAAAGGTTAATATTGAAGATATAAAGGTTGGAGATATTATAGTATATAAAAATCCCTACACACAAAAGGAGATTGTTCATAGAGTAATTTATAAGGGAAAAAAATACGGAAAAGTTTATCTCATAACGAAAGGTGATAACGATAAAACAAATCCCCTCCCTGATCAATTGGTTGGAGCTGCTCCTCCAATAACTGAAGAAATATTTGTTGGAAAAGTAATCCTCATAATTCCATACTTAGGATATCCTAGATATTTAGTTTATCTAATATTTAAAATATGAACATATTAAGAGTTCAACGATTTATACTGGATACCTCTGCCTTAACACACTTTAAAGAAAATATATGTGAAAATATAAACAAATTACTCGATCTAATTGCTATTGCTAGAATAAAACTGAACATAAGTTGTCATATCCCTTATCCTAGTGTATATGATGAAATCATTCAATTTCTAAAAAACTATAATTGCTCAGATGATATATATTTAAAGATAGATACATGGCTTGTTAAAAAATCTCCAAACAGATATGAGGTAAGAATTCCTGTGGAAATCTTTTATGAATATATCAGAGAAATGAGAGAACGTGTAAATAAAGGCTTAAAGATTTCTGAGAACATTATAAAAGAAGCTTTTACATTGGGGAGAGCGGGAAATGAGACAAGATTAGGTGATGTGATAAGAACTTTTAGAAGTAAATATAGAGACGCTTTAAGATATGGTACAATAGATTCTGTTCCAGATTTAGATGTGTTAATATTGGCAAAGGAATTAGATGCTGGTGTGGTTGCTTGTGACGAAGGTATAAAAAGATGGTCTGAAAAATTAGGGCTGAGATTTATACACGGTGAAAAATTTCCAAAATTACTGGAAGAGTATCTTAAATTTTCAAGAACAATATAGTTAATATCTTCTCATTGAATATTGAAAGAAATAAAGCGCTTATAACTTTTCTGATTGGTAAATGGAGATCGTATAAGTAAATAAACATGATCTCTTAACATATCCACATCTTCGTTTTGGATAGTTTTTCGATATCTATATCAATGAGAAATTCCTAACCAAGAGAATTATAAGAGCCCCTTTTAAAACTTTAATTCCCAACAGAAATAACATGATACATATCTCACATAACTTTATCAAACGAGTAAACCTATCTCCTCATTTCTCATTTCCAACGAATTTTTGTACTCTCTATATCGTTACCTTTGAGATGAGAGCTAGAGTTTTCAAAAACGTTTTCCGAAGTTATGAAAAATCGGTTGGATATGGATGTGATTTCGACGCTTATCGATGCTGTAGTAAGAGAAGCGTTTGAAAGAATAGTCAACAAGATTAGAGAGGGAAAGAAACTAAGCGATGCGGAGGTTTTGCTACTGGTAGTTAGCCAAATGCAAAAAGAGCAAAAATCCATTGCCAAAACGTTAGAGGATTTCAAAAACGATACCAATAGAAGGTTTAACGAAGTCGATAAAAAGATCGATGATCTCAAAAATTATGTCGATAAAAGATTCGAGCAAGTGGATAAAAGATTTGAGCAAGTGGATAAAAGGTTCGAGCAGGTGGATAAGAAATTTGAGCACGTTTATGAAGAGATAAAGGAGCTTAGAGGATATGCTGAGAAGAGATTCGAGAGCATAGAGGAAGAGATAAAGTTTTTGAGACGAGAGATTTCTTCGATAAAGAGTGACATAATAAACCTTCTGAAGGAAAAGATTTGATACAAATATCGTTCCTTTACAATTTTTCGTTTCTAAAGTCTTCTCTTTATTTTATCGAAGAATAGAATTATTATTATCACGCTTATAACTTTTTTGTTTGATAAATGAGGATCATGGATTTAACGTTTTCAAACGTATAGTTGTTTTCGTATGAATAATAAACGTTGCAAAAACTTTATTGCTGTGAGAAGAAAATTCGCAACCGTTAATATTCGTAGCTGTAAATCTTTGAAATTCGTAGCAATCGTAACCAAGTTTTTCCAACGTTGCTACCAACCAGCAATTTATAATACGATGCTTCTGTTCCTTTTAACTCTTATGCTGACGAAAAATTCTCAAACAAAAAAGTTATAGTAGCGAAAAATAAAACAATTTACTCCTCTTCCTCTTCAATTTCTTTAAGACCTAATTTTTTAAGTTCTTCTTTAATTTTAACTGGAGAAATATCTCCAACAAATTTTATTTCATCGTTTATCATGACAACAAATTGAAACATGCCACCTTTCATAAGAATCTCCTTAACTTTTGGAAACATATCTATTTTGCTGCTGGTTACATCGATAGCTTCAACTATAACTTGGTCTCCGAATTTTCTCTTGAGATAGTTTTCTATTATATCTGCGTAAAGATGTACATCCTCATAATCCACATATTCATCCGATTCGTCTGCTATGTAATAATATTTTGAACCTCTACCAAATATTCTAACAATAACTTTTCCTTCTTTCTTAATTTTCTCTTCCTTTTCTAACGGTAAAGTTTTCGGTTTAAATCTTTCATCGATTATTTCTGAAGCTTGATAATTTTTGCATGTTTTCTCCTTTAATTCATCGAAGTACCATCTACCTGTAACTTCATCGAAAACAAAACCTACACACGTTTGATTTGTTAGTACGCATAGGGATTCCTCTCTATACTTGCATGGTGCTTTAACCTCTTTAGGTAATTCAACTTTAACAGTATCTCTAGGTTTATATACGGGACATGCTTTTTCAAAATATTCATCGAAATACCATTGATTCGATTCGGGATCAAATCTTTTACCAAAACAAGGTTTATTCATCAACGTACAATTTTCACCCTCTCTATACATACATGGCATTTTAAACACCTCATGGAGCTACGAAAAGTCTCCACTTTAACCTACCAGATCTCTCCTCTCCTCTTATTTCCATTAAAATTCTCTCAATAATAATTTTTTTAGGATCAGGTATTGATTTAATCCTATCTTTTATATCTTTAAACGATTCAAATTTTTTCTTTTTTCTTTCTTCAAGAATTTCATGTAGGATTTTTTTACCAATACCAGGTAATAATTCCAATTGATGTATTCTAACATTAATAGGTTTAGCATTGTTAAAGAAATTTATAAAACGGTTTTCATCTTCATCAACAATTTTTTTAACAGCTTCTTCTAAAGTGTCTTTTGCCAGAGAAGTTAGTTCTTCATATCTTATTCTTTTTTTTATATATTCAATTTTTTCTCTAAAACCTTTTCCTATGTAAACTTTTTCAAGAGGTTCGAGATAAACATTCCTTTTTGGTACCAATTCTAAAAGAACGAAATATTTTACACCTACGGCTTGAGCGATCGGTTCCTTTTTTAGTTCGGTAGGCTTTCCTTCAGGTAAAAAATCTAAAATTATTGCATATTCCTCTTGAAATTTCAAAACGATCACCTTAGATATTTATAAACGATGTTCAGTATTTTTTCCACATCCTCCTTGGTTAATATATATATTTCTTTCGCATATATAGCTCTAACCTCTTCTGGAGTTCTAGGCATTAAGTCAACGATTTTAATTGCAATTCTTTCGTTTATTTTATCTAACTTTAATAGCTCTTCCAACATCTTTTTTGCATCTTCAGCAGAGATTCTTATAAATTTTTTCAAATAATCTAGTGTTTGTTTAGTTACATATGATACTTCCTGTATCTTTTTCTCTTTTATTAATTTCTCGAGTAATTCTTTAGCTTCTGCCATTGTTATCGTTTTTTCATCGAGAATCTTTTTTCCTATCATACTTTTTTTAGATGAACAGGTAATACTATTAAAATTTTTTTACTATCCATATCTGGAACTTCTATGATATATGCTCTACCTCTTTTTCCTATCACTTTACCAACCCTACCTTGAAATCGTGGATGAGGCATTCCTTTATGTACGCTTGGTTCTATATCAATTGCAACTCTGTCTCCTATGTTAAATTTCTGTAAATATCTTGTTATTGAAATCTTTCCTCTATTCCGTGGTGATTTTCTTAACACATGCCTACTACCAGCTCTAAACCCCTTAGATTTTGGTGCCATAATATATCACCCTTTTACTTAATATATATAAAATTTTTAAAAACAATCGTGAAAGTTTCATCGAATAATTCTATTATGATATATTCCTTTAGTTAACTTTAATGATTATTATAGAATATAAATGCCGGGGTAGCTTAGCTGGTTAGAGCGCCGCGCTCATAACGCGGAGGTCGTGGGTTCAAATCCCACCCCCGGCATTATTACTTTGTAATACGAAAAAGAAATGGATATTAGAGTTTAAACTTTAAGTGTATTATAAGCTTATAATTTTTATATTATTTGTAAAATACTTCAATAAGTATTTATAAAAATCTGGAAATGATTTCTCTACACATTCGGATTGATGGATAATGCTCTTTCCTTTAGATGCTAATGCTAATATTGTTATTGCCATTGCCAACCTATGATCGTTATGACAATAAAATATCGACCCCTTTGTTTCTTTAGCGCCATAAATTTTTAACCCATCTTCCATTTCCTCTATTTTAACACCAAATTTTTTAAATTCAATATAACATGTTTTTAATCGATCGCTTTCCTTGTATCTTGCGTGTTTAACATTTTTTATAACCGTAACCCCTCTCGCTCTACATGCCAGTGCTACTACCGTTGGAAGTAAATCTGGAGAATCCTTTAAATCCAATTCAATTCCTTCTAAACTGTTACCTTCCACACAGATTTCATCTCTTTTAACAAATATTTTACATCCCATTTCTTTAAGAATATTCAGTATTTTTTTGTCTGCTTGTTTTGAGTTAGGATTCAAGTTTCTTATCCTTACTTTTGTTTTTAATAAAGGTGCTAGTGCTAATAGATAAGAACTCGATGAAAAATCACCTTCAATTTTAAATGTATTAGATGAGTATATACCTTCCTGAACTTCAAAGATTTTATAATCGTTGTTAATTACATCGACACCGAATTTTTTCATCGTATCAATAGTTATATCAATATATGGTTTTGATACAAGATCACCGAGAATTTTCAATCTTAAACCATTTTTTAAATACGGTGCTATAATTAACAACGATGAAATGAACTGTGAACTTATATCACCTCTTATAGAGATTTCACCGCCTTTTGCTTTACCTCTAAGTTTTATCGGTGGATAACCATTTCGAGTTTTTATATTTACACCTAGAGATTTTAAGGCGCTTGCCAATTCTCCAACTGGTCTATTTATCAGAGATTTATATCCCGTGATTATAATCTCATCCGTAGCTAAAGATGCAAGACCTGTTATCAATCTCAATGTCGTTCCTGAGTTTCTACAGTTTAATCTTAAGCTTAATGGTTTCAGATAACCTTTAG
>JALTZH010000031.1 GCA_027051265.1 archaeon
TTATGTAGGTGTTATACTTAAGTATTTTAACAATGTTAAATTTTTATTAGTTAAATAGTGGTGATAAATATGGTTAGCTTTAAAATACTGATGTTAATTGGTTTAATGATAGTAAGCATAACAGTTATGCCAAACATACTAGCAAAGTTTCAAGGACAACACTATTTCATAGCTCCCCAAAACGTTCAATGTACCAAATGCCACGCCGATGTTGCTCAAGAGTTAAATCAATCAATGAGTGAGCAACAAATACATACATCTCTAGGTACTACATTAGAAGATGCGTGTAGAGCTTGTCATATAACAGCAGCTTCAAACAAGAATATGCAATTCCACGCAGCAGCATTGGTTGAATGTCTAGCATGTCACGATGGATCATGGACAGCACCTGTACCTGCACCAAATGTACTAACAGGTCCTAGACCAATAAATGGCACTGATGCTGCACATAGACCATTCATAGAAGCGATGAACACATCCTTCACAACACTATCAGGTCCAAATGAAGCATGTATAGCATGCCATACTCATGCAGGAAAAGCTGTATTAACAGAATACAGCAATTACACGGTTCATGCAAACTTCAGTTGTACAGATCCTGCAGATATAAACACGTGTAGTTGGACTTTCTCCATAAGTGTACAATAACTATACTTAATACATGATTAAAAAATTTCTTTTTTATTTTTTAACTGTAGCAGGATTTATTTTGATATTATTGTCATTTATTTCTCTCGTTGTTGATATATTTACAAGAAATATCATTTACTCGTTAATTGACCTCCTCTTTTTAATTATTGGTGCTATAATACTTAAGGTAGGTTATGATTTAAAGGAACATAAAGAAGAAAAAAGAAAAGAAACGGGAATAGAACCAATGTTAATCGGTTTAGGTAGATTATGTATGGAATTAGACTCTCTAAGAAAAACTATCGAAAGATTGGATGAGAAACTAACTACTATGGAAAAGTTTTCTAGAGGAGGTTTTTCAGCACTTTTTCAAAAAATTTTACTCGCATCAATAGTATCTCTTGGAATATTAATGATTGTTGTGATTTATACTTCGTTAGAGATGATATTCTTTATAAATTTCCTATACTTTATCTGGTGGTTTATAATATCAGAACACTTTAAACTGTTAAATGATATAAGATCATATATCTGGATTGTTGCAATAATGTTTATATCACCAGTAATAATAATGATTCTCGTAGCTATACTAGAATTGGAATTAATATTAGTAGCGTTGTTCCAGTATATACTGTTATCGTTATATACTTTTATATATTATATTTATGCGTACAGGATAAGATATAAAAGAATACCGTTTTTTGAATCTCATGCCAGTGGTGTAAGATGAAATTAAATGAAATTATTGTTTTATACTATAGCATTCTGCTAGTAACAATCGCACTAACAATAGTTATTGTTCTAATGAGGAATACGTTATTTAAACGTAAAAAACGTTTCTCAGATAGAGATTATATTATATTCTACAGAAGAATAATTAGAAGGAGAAAATCTTCTATCAGCATACTTATATCTCTACTCATATATTTCATATTAGGTATTATTATACTAAAGAAATATGTCTTTCTTGCTGTGGTTACATCGAATAGTATGTCTCCAACCATAAAACTATACGATCTTGTATTAATACAAACCATTGATAGAAATCCGAAAGTTGGAGATATTATCTTGTTTAAAGGAAAACCAGCTGATATTGAAAGAAGGGAGTTGATATTGCATAGAGTTGTAAAAATTACAGAAGAAGGTATTTACACGAAAGGTGATGCCAATCCTACAATTGATCCATGGATCGTTAAAAGAGAAGAAATTGTTGGAAAAGCTGTTCAAATATATAATGTTCCTATAAAAATACCTTATTTAGGTAAATTTCTATTAGAAACTACAGAGAGTCCAACAGGTAGGACATATTTTCAAAGAATAATCAGTTATGTAAAACTTCATGGTATAGTAATATTCTTTTTAATAGCAATAATATATATAGTTATTTCATATTATGAAAATATAAGAGAAAGACATTTGGAAAACAGATTAAAAGAAATAATAAAATCCAGAGGTGTTAAATGATGCATAAGCTTATCTTGCTCTTTATGTTTAATTTTATATTTAGTGTTGTATATGGTATTGTATATGCAGAAAAGAATATAAATACAACCAAAGGTTTTCTTGAAACATATGAGAAATATTTATTAGCATGGAAACATACAGGAAATAAGATATGCTTTGAATGTCATATGTTAACCCTAAGCAAAGACGAATATGAAAGAAAATTTTCTGGATGTAATTGTCATGAAATAAAAGCTATTAGAGGAGAAAGGAGATATAAGATCGATATGAGTGCTCTTTCAAAATTACATGGAACTAAACCATGTATAAGATGTCATTCCGGAGGATATTCTAAAATAAATCTTACCATATTTCATTTCAATATACATAGAATGGTAAACTGTACGACATGCCATGGTTATGGTATGGCTATAAAGGTTGAAGATATTAACAACTGTTATAATTGTCATGAAAAAAACATTCATTATATCCATACAAGAGTTCTTAGAGATTTGTGCTCATTTTGTCATAGTAAAACTTTTGCATTAGAATATACTGAAAGAGAATTAAAGAAAATCGGTTTTAATTTATCTTTAGAGAAAAAACCTAAAGAAAAAAAGAAAGAGGTGAAGGAATTTGAAGGGCCAACTATTCTTAAGATATTATATACTATTATTAATTTTATTGTTTCTATATTTAAGTAATTGTATAAAACCAGTGAAAATATCTGCATTTGAAATAGAAGCTATTATAGATAAGAATTACAACATAACATATCTTGATTGTAATTATGTTGAAGTTTCACCTGATAAGTTAAATATTGGTGAAGAATACTATCCATCAGTTGTCTTTAGAGTTTTCGTATCTAGTAAAAATAGGAGTTATGCTACGGAATGGGGAATTATAAAATTCAAAGGTCCAGGAAGATATAGTGCTGTATTACCATTAACTGAAAGGTATAAATTACAGAGAAATGATATCATTCTATGCTATGCATCGTTGAGGGATAAGGAGGCAAAAACAGTAGTATATAAAGTTGTTAAGAAAGCGTATAGATAACATGAAGAAGAGAGTTAGATTATTAGATTTATATTATAATTATAATATAATTATTAAGTTATATTTATTCATAGTATTAATAACTTTTTCTATTTCCTATGCTGAAGTATCTTTCGTAAAAAACGTTTATGGTTATAAAAAGTTTGAAAAACATAATGGAACGTTTTATTTGGGAGATGAGATTAAGATTTATATTGATATAGAGGATGTATCTCATGAAGGTTTCACAGCCGTTGATTTTCTATTCTTTATAAGAGATGAAATTACAAAAGAGGTAATAAAGATAGATAGAGTTAACGTTAGATATAAAAATTTTACGGATAAATTTTATATCGTTTATAAACTTGATACGAGTAAACTTAAGCCCGGAAGATATTCGATAAAAATTTTAGGATACGATAGAGCAATAGGAGTAGAAAATCGCTTAAGATTGATAAAAAGTGGTGCATTAGATCCAAGTTCTAAGTATCATGAACTCTATAAGAAATATCTCAATGCACCTACAGGTTTAAATGTTGATGATAGAATTTACTCTAACTTAAAGTTACTGAGACCTTATAAAGAAAGTTTATTGAGAATTGATAAGACACTTAAATTTCAGATAATTAAGGGAAAACGAAAAATTGAAAAGATAGAAAAACCAACTATTGCAATAAAGAATTTTTATGTTAGAGTTAATGATACGTATTATCTTGACGATCTTATAGTTATAGAATATAATTTAGAAGGATTAATTCATAACAAAACTTTAACTGTTGATATATACACACTTTTATATAATAAAAACAACGTTCCTCTTAAATTAAAAATTGATAGAATTAGATTTGTAAATATATCCGAATATAAGTTTATACAAAGAATCGATACGAAAGGATTAGATCCAGGTATTTATTATTTACGAATTAAAATATTTGATCGATATCAACGATCTCTAATAGAAGCATATAAAGAAATTGTGGAAAGATTTCCTAAAAGTATTGATCTCATTAAAAACATAAGATATATAGATGAAGGAGTGAATATAAACGATAAAACATACGAAATATTGAAGATAATAAAACCTCTTGATAACAGTTTATTAGTACATGATAAAACCTATAGGATAAATTTAATAGAAAAACCTTTGGAAATTAAACCAAAACCAAGATTTATTGTAAATAGAATTGAAACCGATAAAATTGAGTATGATATCAAAGATACGATTAAAATTAAAGTGTATATAACAAATTTAAGAGGTGAGGGTAACGTTACATTCTATCTTAGAATAGAAGGAAAAGAATTTGGTATAAGAGTTCCGAAAACAATTTATCTCAAACCTAAAAAAGAATACATAATAGATTTCAATATCCCCATTGAAAAATATAAACTCAAAGATGGTTTTTATAGGGTTGGAATAGAAGGTGTTAAAATATTTACGTTAATAAGAATTATTAATAAGACAGCTCTTACAAAAGCAATCGAAGAAAGATTAAAACCTGTTACTGAGAAAGAAAAAGAGGTTAAATCTCCTCTAATTATTTATTACCTTTCAGGATTTCTACTCAGTACATTATTCTTAAGAATACTTTTTAACAGAAATAATGTTTATAAACGATATCTGAATTATTTGATCATATTATTTGTATTACTTCTAATTATCTACTTATTAATATATTTATATATGTAAAAAATTATAAAAAACTTTATCGTAATTCTCTATATATCCATATGTTTGCCTCATATGCATATGGTTCAGTATATACTTTATTTGTTACATATCCCCCTCTATTACCATGACATATAGAACATCTTCCTCCTCCCATACCATTTCCACCCATTCCACCTCCTCCTGTTCCAATAGTTACGTCATGATTGTTATAATGATGACATCCGGAACAAAAATCGCCATGGAATTGTCTTGGAACCTTTTTCCAAACTTGCTGGTAAAAATATGGTGAGTAATGACCTCCCTGATTAATTTCTTCTATACTAGGAGGATACGGTCCTGATTCGTTATGACATGTTAGGCATGAAAGCTTAAGTGCCGCATGTACAGATGAGGAATTATATGTTGGATAAATATTCCATTGAGGATTTAAATGACAATATTTACAAAAGCTTTCGTTATCGGCGTTTGTTTTACTTATATAAATATCATATATATGCTCAATGAAATTTAGATTTGCATTATTTCCTCGATCAGATAAATTTCTATCACCAACATCATCTGTATGTTGCATTCCCTGAAGTGGAGTTGATCCTGGAGACCATTTATCAAGTACTCCTTGTAATATTCTTTTATGGCAGGCAGTACACTTAATCTTATTAGGATTAATCCAATAGTGGCTGCTCTTTATCTCATAACCATAATCCTTAATTACAGTATAATTACGTTTTGGTCCAAGATTAAATGATACGATTGTATAATTATATCTTAAAGGCTCTATTTCAACATTATCGATAAAAACCGTATAGTTAATCCATTCGTAGTAGTTTAAAACCAGTTTAACAGGAAATGTTGTATGACATGCTATACATGCTTCATTTGGTCCCTTTTTTAATCCATATTTTTCAGCAAACAGTATAAAATCTCTATGAGCTTCTAAAGAGTTATTTATGTTATCTGCAATATTAACATGACAACTAAGACATGTAATTGTAGTTGCTGCATGTGCAGTATTGTTTGAGAACGAAACATTATGACATGTTCTACATGTAAATCCACTACTCGTATTATGTATCTCTGATATCGTTAAATAATAAGCTTGAGAAGGATGACATTTTGAACAATCAATATTACTTCCAGGTATAAAATAATGTTGTCCTGTAAATTTTGATAATACATTAATACCAAAAAATAGTGAGAATATTGCAAATCCTAATATTAAAATCAAGTTCCTCATAAAAATTATAAAGCATTTTAACATAAATATAG
>JALTZH010000032.1 GCA_027051265.1 archaeon
GTTCATTATCATGCTTTAAAAGAGGGGATAATACTATGTGAGAGGATTTAAAAGAACTATTGGAAGTTGCAAATGACGATTTAAAAGTTGCTAAAGATAATTACAACTTAAGAAATTTTAGAATTTGCGTGTTTTTATGCAACAATCTGTGGAAAAATTTCTAAAAGCATATTTACTAGAAAAGGAAGAAGGATTTCCTTTTATTCATTCTATAAAAATGTTAATTCATTTGTGCACCCAAATAGATAAAGATTTTGAATATTTACTTAAGATTGATGCAGATAAATTAGATAAATATTATACCGGAACAAGATATTTACCTTTATTAAAAGTTTCTCAAAAAGAAGCAAAAGAAGCTATCGAAATAGCTGAAAAAGTTAAGGATTTTGTTCTTAAAAAATTAAAAATTAAAGAATTATAATGGAAAAAACATTAAAACTTATCAAAGAAACCATCTTGGATATTGCCAAAAAATATAATATTGAAATAGAAAAGATTATTTTATTCGGTTCAAGAGCAAGAGAAGATTACAAAGAAGATAGTGACTATGATATACTAATAATAACAAAAGAGAAACTAGATTGGAGGATTAGAAAAAAATTTTGGATAGAAATTATAAGAAAACTACCATATACAATTGATTTAATTATAACTGACAAGGAAACATTTGAAAAGAATTCTAAATATGTTGGAAATGTTGCTTATGAAGCTAAGATTGAAGGAATTATAATATGAAACCAGAAGATTGGGTAAAGAAAGCAGAAACAGATTTGAGAGTTGCTAAAAAACTTTTAGAACTAGATGAAGAACCTTGGATAATTGCTTATCACATAGAACAAGCTGTTGAAAAATATCTCAAAGCTTTTTTAGTTTATAAAAATCAAAGATTTAAGAAAACCCATAACATAAAAGAGCTTTTAGATTTGTGTATTAAATTGGATAAGGATTTTGAAGAACTAAGAAAATTAAATATAGAATATTTGTCAGAATATGCAACAAACGTAAGGTATCCCGGTTTTTATGAGCCTACAAAAGAAGAAGTAATAGAAGCTCTAGATATTGCTGAGAAAGTTAAGGATTTTGTATTAAAAAAGCTTAAATTAGAAGAAGAGAAATAAATAAAAAAGCTGATAATTCTTTAACCTTTTCTGCTATTTTTTAACGGCTTGTTGAGAAGAATAGCATGCGTAATCATAGTAATTTTCTTCATATAATTTTTTAACTATTTCCAAATCTTTATTAGCTTTCTCTATCCATTTTTTGGTACTTTTCCTTATATTACTATACCTTCCTCTAAAGCATAATTTATATATAAATCCATAATCTTCCTTAAATTTTTCTAAAGTTTCTTTTGAAACAATTATTATATCTGTTGGCACGTTTACCTTTTTGTAAATTTCATACCAAAATTTCTTCTTCATTCTCCAATCTAACTTTTCTTCGTTACAATTAGTATATCCCAGTCAGAGTCTTCTCTGTAATTTCTTCTTATACGTTTTAAGATAGTTCCTTTAATTAGTTTTAATATTTCTTGCATAAAATTATAATTAAAGTACTAAAAGATAAGATTTATCTCTCAAGAAAACTCTACGATCTCTTCTAATTTTACATTAACGAATGATATGTATTCCTCTCTCGTTGCACTATCCGGTAGCTTTAGCTCCACATATCTTTCCACGACATCTTTTATTTCCTTTTCATCCACCTAATCAGGAACTTCTATTCGAATTACCTTTCCCATAATTTTTCTTGGTTTAATAACGTTTTAAAGGTTCCAAACGAAATAAAAATTTCTTTAATTTAGAAATATTTTTTCTTTAAATATTCTTTGATTTCTTTGAGATTTTTACCGATAATTAACATTTCAAGAGCTTCTGTATCCAAAGCTAAGAATTTATTAGAAATTAAACTGTATTTTATCATCTCCTTGTCGTTTGTCCATATAGGAATGTTAAGCTTTAGAGCTAAAGCGACGAATGGGAAATCGTTATAATCAAAATTCTTTGTTATTTCTTTAGCTATTTGAATGTATTTTTCATCTTTAGCGGAAAATCCAACTGATTTCAACTTTAACTTAACCTTAAATAGAATCAAATCGAAAGCAGATTTTGGGACTTTGGTTAAAAGTATCTTTTTATGCTTTTCTATCTCTTCAAAAGCGTATTGAACTGTGTAGAGTTCTAAGAATGGCAGAAATAATAATCTTCTAACCTTTCCATCTCTAAGCAAACAGGCAATAATCTTGTTAGTATCAACGATCAATCTCATTCTCGATCTTTTTTCTAATTTCTTCTTTGATCATTTTGTCTATTTTCATTACGTCTTCTTCGGTTAGTTTAGAACTTTCTGCAAGTTTATCCATTGTTAAAATTGATAAAACATAACTTACGACATCTTCTCTAACAAGTTTTTCTATTATACATCTTAAGGAAGGATCGGATTCTATTAAAGCATGTATTTCTTCTGGAAGTTCAATAGTTATCGTTTTAGGCATAATTTAATTTAAATTTTAGTATTTATAAATCTTTAATCAGTTGTGTCTTTTAGCCATGCCAATTTTTATCTCTTCAGCGAGATTTTTAGCTTGTTCTTCCGATAATTCTGATTTTTCTATTATTTTTATTATTAAGCTAACCCTTGCAATTCTTTTAATGTCTTTATAAACTCTTCTTCAAGCACTTATGGAACTTCTATTCGAATAATTTTATCCATATTTTTATTTGATTTTATAATGTTTAAAAGTTTGTTAAGATTGAAATTTTAAATTATTTTGACTTTTAAATTCGAGACTTTGGCTATATCTAAGAAGTCTTTATCTTTTGTTAATAATTCTTTGTTTCGGTTTATGCAGATGGATGCAATTAATAGATCGGAAAAGGGTTTTGGTTTACCAATTAATCTTAGACGCCTTTGCAGTTCTATAGATAGTAAAACATCGGTTCTTTCAATAATGAGAACTTTTCCATGAAATTTCTTGTAGTCCATGATTGGAGGATATTCGACAATCGTAACCTCAGTGATATTTTCCTTTATATCCTCGTTTTTCTTAACTTTTTCAATTACCAAGCTCGTATCTATTTTACAGTCATTTTATTCTTTTTTCTTTTTCTCTCATCTTTTTGTGATTTTCCAATTCCTTATCAAGATCGAAATCAACATTCTTAGTTTCCGGAAATTTCAGCGTAAAATATAGGTTATATATTCTGATATCAACATAATCTCTTCCTATTACTTCTCGTAGTTTTTCTATCAGCATTTCTTTCAGTTTATTCGCAAGTTCCTCATCCACCCAGTCTGGGACTTCTATTCGAATTACCTTTCCCATAATTTTTTTGGTTTTCTAACGTTTAAACGTTTCTAAGTTATTTGGTTTTAGAGTTTGCTCTTTGATTTAAACATTTTTAAAATTTTGTTTTTTATCTTATTCTGTTACAAGTTTGAAAAACAGGAAGAAGATTAAAAATGGTTAGATTTAATTCTATCGTTAAAGCTTCCTTCTATATTCTTTCGTATCACTTTTAAAACGTATTGCAAAAATTCTCTCTACATTTATAACGTTATTGAGGAACAAAAAGATAAGAATCTTGCAAATATTGAAATTAGAATCGTTTAAGAATATAAATTACAGAAAATTATAAATGAGTTTGGAGATTATAATTATAGACAATACAATTGGAACCTTTGACGAATGTTTGTCAAGAGAAGCAATTATTTCTTTGAAATAGATTAATACGAATAGGTATATACAGGTTGCTATTAGATAAATGTTAAAAATAATAAAAGAATAACCATATTTTATTGAATATATAATTAACAATAACATTATTGGTATTAAACAATAAGGTAAATTTAATCCCAACGATATGCTTGGAGGTAATTTTATTCCAAAATAAGCTGGAGATATATCTATTGGAGCAAATTTAAACTTAATCATCAATTTAAACCCAATTAAGAAAATAGCTGCTACTAATATATTAGCAAGTATAAATAGAGAATTGCTTATATTAAGATGAAGAAGATATAAAATCAATGCAATGAGATTCAATAGAAGTGCTCTTACGAATATATATTCAAATACTTTTCTAAGACCATAAGCTTTGTAGTATGCAAATAATAACTTATATAGGTTTATGGAACATGGAGTGTTTTGAGAAAGAATACTGATCAAAAAAACAAATAAAACTATTTCATACATATCTCTTCTTTAATAGCATTTCTTAGCTCTGTTTCACTAGGAATTTTACCGGAGAATTTTATTTTACCATTGATTACTATAATTGGTGCCGTTGTTATACCGAGTTCAACAATTCTCTTTGAATCTAAAATAGGATCCAAAAACTTAACTTCTACATTTTTCATATCCTTGATTGCATTCATAACCAATTCTTTAACCGCTTTACATTTGGGACAACTTTCAGATTTTAACAGTTCAATTACGATCTTCTTCATATTTCTCCCTCTTTATTTTTTCATCAACACACGTCTCCGCTTCAAGTACGGCTTTTTTATATTCGATATAAGCTTCTTTAATTGCCTTCACCAACTCAGGAATTTTTTCTGGTCCTAGTAAAACTAGCGTAACTATAATAATTATTATCAATTCAGGTGTTCCAATCATATTAAAATATTAAAAACGTTTCCATAAAATATTTAAGCTCTAATTATTTATGGAAATGTTCTCACAATTTTTATTCGGACTATTATCTGTAATGAATCCATGCGGTTTACTTATAGCAATCTCATATCTTATGCTTCTTTTAAATGTTCAAACGTTTTATAAATCGTTGATAAACATCGTACTCATAATTTTACTCGTACTGATTACTTACGTTCCTTTTGGAACATTGGCAGGAATTCTAGGAGAGTTTTTCATATCAAAAGTTGCTTATATCGTTTATATCTATCCTTTAATAATAATAATTTTAGGACTAAGTTTAATAAGAGGAAAATTTTTCAGGATAAGCATAAATATAGGAACAAAATCGTTATACCTTATGATACCGATAATTTCTCTATCAATAGCTTTTAGTTGCTCGTTACCTCTATTCCTTTCGAGTTTCATATTTGCAACTGTTCAGGAAAATTTCTTCAAAGCTTTTATTTCCATCATATATTATGCTCTAGGATTTTCAATAACTCTAATTTCATTAACACTTATAGCAAAAATATTTGGACAACGTATTTTATACAAAATAGATCTTAGAAAAATACAAAAAATTTCTGGTATATTTCTAGTAATTATTGGAACAATAATATATCTGGAATATCTGACCTCCTCCCTGCCCTAAAGGGCAAGGGTTCCAGCGAGGGCGGGGAGTAAGCTTAAGGGAGCGGTCTTACTCCCGTTACGGCTATCCGCCATATTTGCGGACTTGCCGTTATGGAGGATATTAAAAGCTCCTACTAGATCTGCATTCATGGCTTTTCTATACTTCGGACAAACAAATAAACCTCTGTATTTTCTACCATTGTTATGGATTTCTCCGCAAAGAGGACAAATCTTCGATGTATTCTTCTCTTCAACTGGGATATATTTCATACCGTATTCCTCGCAAAGGTCTTTAATCCATTGGTGTATTTTTCTATAGCTCCAGAGGTTAGAGATTACGAAGTTAACTCTTGAACTTTTATTTGGTTCTTTTGCAATGTGTTTAGAATATCCAACTCTAACTTTTGAAACTCCTAAGAAGTACAATTTCTCAAATAAATCTCTAAGTTTTGATCTAATATAAGCTTCGAACCTACTTCTCCATACAACGTAATACTTTCTAACTCTATCCAAATCTCCTTCAGACTGTGCTTTGGCAATCCTTTTCCTCCAGTAGAATGCTTCTGCCTTTAATGGTTTTCCGTTGATTAGGAAAGTGGTTCCATCTTCAACGAACACTGCGAAGAAATTATTGACGCCTAAATCGATACCTACTTGTTTATTTCCGTGAGGTGTTAATGGAACTTTTCTCCACTCGTTTCT
>JALTZH010000033.1 GCA_027051265.1 archaeon
GTGACTTTAGCTAAAGAATTAATAAAAAGAGATATCCTCATTCTTAGTATGGGATGCGGAAACGCGGCACTACAAGTTGGAGGACTTACGACGTTGGATGCTGTTGATGAAGCAGGTTCTAGATTAAGACTCGTATGTAAGAGATTCGGTATTCCACCGGTATTAAGTTTTGGTACATGTACAGATACAGGTAGAGTGGCATATCTTGCAAGAATTGTTGCAGATAAGTTGAACGTAGATATACCTGATTTACCTATAGTTGCATCTGCACCAGAATATATGGAACAAAAAGCAACCATTGATGCTATTTTTGCAATAGCTTATGGTTTAACAGTACATGTTTCTCCAATACCTCCAGTTTTAGGAGCAAAAGGTTTAGTTAAATTGTTAAGTGAAGATGTTGAAAAATTACTAGGTGGTAAACTTATATTAGAAGACGATCCAGTAAAAGCAGCAGAGACTATTGAAAGAGTTATATTAGAGAAGAGAAAAAAGCTTGGAATTTAATTTTATTTATTTTTTTATGTTAGAGATTAAACTCAAAATAGATCATCCCGACAATTGTATTCTTAAAGATTCGGAAATAAGTACAGCGAAGATAATAAAGTGTAACGCATATCAAGATACGATAACAAATTATCTTGAGATAAAACTTAATTGTCCTGTAAATGAGTTTATAAAAAAATTAGAGGAAAAAGGTGTTGATTATAAAGAAATATTAAAAGTCTCACGTGACGTTATAAAGGCATTATTTCTGATAAAAAATTGCATTTTGGTAAAAGCATTACTTGAAACGAATTGTCTTTTCAAGGATGTTGAGATTCACAAAAAATATATAATTCTTACAATTATAGTTCCATCTAAAAACGTCAACATGTTGTTCGGAAACCTTGATAAGTATAAAATTAAATATAATATAATATATATAAAAGTTTTGAAGAAAAAGAAGAAGCTAACAAAAAGAGAGGAAGAGATCATAAAGTACGCATATGAGAAAGGTTTTTACGATATACCGAGAAGAATAACGTTGGAAGATATTGCTCTAAAGTTTAAACTTTCCGTTTCAACTGTTTCGGAAATAATAAGAAGAGGTGAGCGAAAAATACTGGAAGAATTTTTTGAAAAATACTCATCCTAATTTTGCAGCCTCTCCGCGTAAAAGTTTTCTATACTTATAATGAATTTTTAATATATCTTCAAGTGAATTCATGTCTATTATCTGATATTTTTCAAAAGGTTGTGATGATACAAAATCTATTACTCCTTCTATTCCTTTTTTATCGTATATATCAATTATTTTAGCAACATCATAGAGATTATCACTCGATACACCTATTTTTGCATGAGGTAATGCATATTCGTTTGCATTGAAAGCGATGGATAATCCTTTATTCTTTATAAATTTCAACATCTTATAATCCGTAATACTATCCCCAATTACAACAACTCTAGCATAATCTATTTTATATTTTTCAGCCAATTCTTTTACTGCTCGTGTTTTTCTACTACCACCAACTACTTTAACACCATATTTTCCAACCCTAATTTTTCTGAAGAAATAATTTTCCAGCATGTCATAATCATAATCACCGTTTACAATTCTTTCTTCCAGTTCTTTTACATACTTTTTATCTCTATCTGTGAATTTTTTTCTTAAATCTTTAAGATTTAATCTTGTTGAATATACGATATCAACATCTAATTTTCTCGCAATGTTCGTTGCATGCTGTTCATAACTCGTTGATATTATTGCTACGATGTTGTTTTTTCTTTTTAAGTTGGAAATCACTTCTTTAGCACCTTTGACAATGGATGCTTTGTTTGAAACCTTTAATATATCGTCTTCAGATATTTCATGATATAAAAGAAAAGGCACGATTAACTTAAGCGTATCTCCGGGTTCATAATTTCTTTTCTTTTTCATCGTAAGGTAATCATCAAATCTACTTATCGTTTCAAAAATTATATCGCCATTTTCTATTAATTTCATTACTTCATATGCATTATCCTGCGGACTTATGGGACCTTCAAGATCAAAGCAGATCAATAACATAACTATAAATCCTTTTATATTGTTCGAAACACCAATTTTCAAGTCCTTTTATTTTTTTAAGTCTTTTAATTCTATTTATTATTTCATAAATATTTTCGAAATTTTTTAAAAAATAAACGTGATTCGTTACTTTTTCAAGGAATTTAATCCTGTTAATTTGCTCAAAATGATTTTTTATAGGATAGACTATCGCTGGTTTTTTCAGATATAAAATATCGGACATCGTAGAATAACCTCCGGATGTTATAACCAAATCGGATTTTGCTATGTAATAATATAATTTATCCGTAAAGTCTAAAAATTTTATAGATTCATTTATAGATGATATTTCTTCTCTTGAAATTCTAGGACCTAAAGCAATATAAATTTTCATAGTCTCCCTAAAATTTTTTAAGAATCGAACAATCTTTTTTATCACGTACTTTCCAACATTGCTTCCACCAAATGTTATCAATACCGTATATTCATCACTTTTAGGAACTTTTATCTTTTTATCGATATTTGGTATATAACCTAAAGGAATAAAATCTTTATTCTTAATTTCATCTTTAAGACCAGCAAAAAATCTGTATTTAAATCTTTTGTAGAATTTTTTCAAATAATCGTTTAATATTAATGATAGAGGAAAAAGATACCCTATTGGAATACTTACAAAATCTGTTATATATATAGCGTTTTCTATTCTTCTTTTTATAAAAAAGTATTCATAAAATTCATCAAAGAATACCACATCATATCCTTCAAAATCAAAATCTTCAAGAAGTTTAGCGTTGTACTTCATGGTTTCAAATTCCTTTCTTAATGCAGTGATATCAAAGTTAAACTTATAATTTCTGAACAATATTTCTGCAGTATCACATAAACTCTTTAATTCATAGCTTATATCAAGTATCTTCTCATCCTTTAGCTTAAGAAAGGATATACATGGTTCTGAAGTTATCCAATATATATTAAACCCTTTCTTTTTTAAATAGGTTGAAATTCTATAACTTCTAGCTACATGACCTAAACCAACTGATGATACCAAAAATAATGCCTTCATATTATATTTTTGTACAGTTTATTTTTAAAAAATTCTTATATATTTTAAGATTAATACGTGGTATCAAAGCAGTTAAAACCGCTTGTTCCGTTAATTTCTCTCTATTCAGGATTCCGTGGGTTAAATATCCTATAGCTCCAATTTTTCTGCCTATGTTTCTTATACCAGATATTTGTTCCATTACTTCACCAACCTCTTTGCCTTTTAAAACCTCATTTATAACTTTATCAGGATATTCAAATCCTGAACCACATCCTAAAGTTAATCCATCTTTATCTATTATCGCGCAAAATTGTATATCAAAGTATCCTGTTTTCGTGTAGGGTATCTCAACTAAACCCGCTTCAATTCCAACTCCAATATCTCCAAACTTAAAAGCATAACATGCTCTTTTTATTGAACCTTTAATTGTTTCAACTAAACCTATGGGTTGCTTTTTATATTCAAAATTAATAGATTCAATACTGAAATTTTTGAAAAACAACGAAAAAACGTTTTTTACAGCTCTTATTTTAATTGGGTTTTTTGTTGCTACAACAACTTTCATAAACAAGATATTTAACTTCTTATTTACAAATCTATAGAAATCAAAAAACGAAGAAAGTGAAAGAATATATTTAAAAGAATACATTGATCTCAAATAGTGGTTTGAGAAAAGAAATAACCTGTTTGGAAAAGATGTTTGATATAGTTTCAAAATTCATATTATAAACTCTTATAGATAAAAAATCTCACTCTGTTATAAGTTTTATATATACATTGGTTAGTAAACAAATATATAAGAAATTGTTTCTCCGTAAGTAGGAAATGATTCTTAGAAAATTTCCTTTATAATAGTCAGTTGTTTCTATAATTAATTATGTACGAGTTAATCAAATGGAATAACGAATTGGAAACAAAAATTGAAGAAATTGATTCTCAACATAAAAAGTTAATACAGATAATAAATAAACTCTACACTGCAATGTTAGAAAAAAAAGCCAAAAACATCCTTAAAGATATAATAGGTGAACTAATAGATTATACAAAATATCATTTTAGTACAGAGGAAAACTATATGGAGAAATACAATTATCCGGGTTACTTAAATCATAAATCACAACACGGTTTTTTTGTAAGAAAGGTTAACGAATTTCAAGAAAAATTTAAATCAGGAAGTGCAACGTTATCTATAGAGATATTAAACTTTCTTAAAGATTGGCTAGTTAATCATATTAAAGTTGTTGATAAAGAGCTAGGAAAATTTTTAATAGAAAAAGGTGTTAAAGACTTATAACTTTAGATTAAAACATAAAGTGAGGGAGATTAGTAGAGCAATAGCATATGAAACATCCATATATGCGGTTGTTTAGTATACAAATAAATAACTCCCGTCTCCATAAGGAGAAGAGGATTTAACAGGGTGCTGACTCACTTTGTGCTTCGGATGAAAGAATAAGTAATTTCTCATATGTAAATCAACGTGTCCGTGAAGCTTAAAGTACAGACTCTCGTAAGAAATCTCCGCACTTTACTGCGGAAGGAAGTCAGAATTTATCCTATCTTTAATTTTTTATTCATACTATAGATTTTAAGTTCTTTAGATATTAATTAATTCTAATACTATGAGATAAATAATGTTGGAGTTTTTTAATAATTTTATGGTTAAAAATGCTTTTAAATTAAAGAAAGCAAAATCAAACGAAGTGGTGAATAGGTTGAAAGAAAAGTTGGAAATATATCTTAGAGTATTAAGAATTGCTAGAAAACCTGAGAGAGATGAGATAAAATTACTTCTTAGAATAACAGTTGTTGGATTATCTTTGGTTTGCATCTTTGCGTTTTTAATTAAAACGATAATATATCTGATAGGTGGATTGTAATGATATTTGTAGTAAGAACTACCGCAAGACAAGAAGAATTTGTTGCTGATATGATTGTCAAAAAACTCGAGAATGAAATCGAACAAAAATTAAGAGAATACGAAAAAACAATACTGGATGTAAATGAAGAAGAAAGAAAAAGGAGACTGAATGAATACAGAAAAAAACTTTTATCAGAATTAAAAATTTATTCAATAATAATTCCTCCAGAAAGTCTAGGATATATATTTGTTGAAGCGGAACATGAATCTGAGATTAGAAGAATATTGTTAGGAGTAAGACATTATAAAGGAATTGCAAGGAAAAACGTTGATATAAATGAAATCAGAGGTATTTTCGAATATAAACCACCGATCTTAAAAATTTCAATTGGAGATATAATAGAAATAACTGCTGGACCCTTGAAAGGAGAAAGAGGTAAAGTTACAAAAATCGATGAAAAAAGAGAGGAAGTTACTATAGAACTACTTAATGCTGCAGTACCTATACCCGTTACGATAAAAGCTGGTCACATAAGACTTGTAAAAAAGGCTGGTGAAGAGGAAATAAGATAACGTTTTTGAATGATGAATTATGAGAAAATATTCAAACGAATTAAAACCAGAGGAAATTGTTGAAATTGCTGGATGGATTCATGAAAAAAGAGTACATGGTAAGCTCGTTTTTCTAATATTAAGAGATAGAGAAGGATTCGTACAAATAACCGTTTCAAAAAAGGATGTCGATGAAGAAACATTTAAAATTGCAAAGAAAATAAACAAGGAATCCGTTATCAAAGTAATAGGAAAAGTTAGAAATGAACCACGAGCTCCTAACGGTATAGAAATAGTACCAAATAAAATTATAGTGCTAAATAAAGCTCAAGCACCTTTACCAATGGATCCAACAGAAAAAGTTCCAGCAAATCTTGATACAAGACTTGATCATAGATTTATGGATTTAAGAAGACCAAAAATCTCCTCAATCTTTAAAATAAGAAGCAAAATCCTTAATTTTGTAAGAGATTTCTTTCATAAGAGAGGATTCGTTGAAGTTCATACTCCAAGAATAATATCAACAGGATCTGAAGGTGGAACGGAATTATTTCCAGTACAATACTTCGAAAGGGAGGCATTTTTATGTCAATCACCACAACTCTACAAACAGATACTTATGGCATCAGGATTGGATAAGGTTTTCGAAATAGCTACGTATTTCAGAGCTGAAGAACATGACACTGTTTGGCATTTGAATGAAATAACTGCAATTGATTGTGAAATTGCATTCATTGAAAGTCATGTAGACGTTATGAAACTTCTGGAAGAACTTGTTTATAGTATAATAAAAAACGTGAACGAAAATGCTGAAAAAGAACTAAAAATATTAGGTATAGATGAGATACATGTTAAATCTCCGTTTAAAAAAATTAGTTATGACAAAGCTTTAGAAATACTTAAAGATTTAGGTTTAAATATAAAGTATGGTGAAGATTTAACAACCGAAGCTGAGAGAAAACTTTACGAATATATGAAAGAGGAAGGATATGATCTCTACTTTATAACAGATTATCCTTATATAATTAGACCTTTTTACACATATATAGAAGGAATTGAAAGTGAGAAAATAGATGAAATAGTAGAATTTCTTAAAGAGAATCCCTTTGTAAAAACGAGAAGTTTCGATTTAGATTATAAAGGTAGGGAAATATCCTCAGGTTCACAGAGAATTCATAAATATGAAATTTTAATTGCAAGTCTAAAAGTTAAGGGATTAAGAGTAGAGAGTTTTAAACATTATCTTGAAGCATTTAAATACGGCATGCCACCACACGGAGGTTTTGGCTTAGGTATTGAGAGACTTTTAATGCAATTGCTTAACCTAAAAAATATAAGAGAAGCAGTTTTGTTTCCAAGAGATAGAAATAGATTAACACCATAAACCATTTTTATTTTTTAATTTTGTGATTCTTTCAATACTACAAGGTTTGGAAAAAAAATAACTCTCTTATAACTTTTTCGGTTCGTAACCAAAAGATACAGGTTCAATGTTTTTTCGTAACCTATTAAGATTACCATCTTTCTTCTGTTTATGGAAGCTAACACGAACCTAGATAGCAGCTCTTATCTCTTTAGGTTTCCTTCCTAAAAAACGTTTGAGTTCATTCTTTTCAAATTTATAAAATCTTTCTAAAAATTCTTTCACCATTTATCTTATAATATTTCCTCGTCGCATATAACAAAATTTGTAACGGAGTAAAAATGATTCATTTTACAACTATGGCATACTTTCCATAATGTTTGAGGCCAACTTCTTCCAATTTAGCTACCGTTGATTTTTCAGGATTCAATATTATAATCATTCCTTTCCATTCTTCACTTGTTGGAGATTTACATTCTGGACATTCTGTTTCAAATGTTATTTTCTTACAGTTTAAACAAGCAAATGGTCTCTTTATTATTACTCTCCTATTTCTTACTCTTTTCATTTTCTTTCTCCTCCCTTAACCATTCAAGTTTGCCTAATCCCGGTTGTCTCATGGTTAATCCGATTTTTGTTTCTCTTATATTATCAGGATTTATACTAACCGTTACAATTCTTGCTCTAACAATATCTCCAACGGTTATATATTTTTTCGTTTGCTTACCTATTAATCTAGAATTTTTTCTATCATATGCAATATAATCATCGATTATTTGTGATATATGAACAAAACCTTCTATTCCTCCTAAATTAACGAAGAATCCAAATTCTCTGACTTCTGTAACTTCTCCCTCAACAATTTCGTTCACTTCTGGTTTAAATATAAGAGCTTCAAAAACGACATCGCAATAAATTGCACCATCTCCTGGTAATATTTTTCCTTCACCGATCTCAAGAACTTTTGTAATGGCTACAATTATTCCTAAATCTTTATCAAGTTTTCCTTCGTATTCTCCTTCCTTATAGCCATGATATTCATATCCATTTCTCAATATATCTTCTATAACCTCTTTAAAAGGCTCCCCAAATCTATGAGGTGGTATTCTTATCGTATCATATATTTTAACCAACTTAAAAGGTATATTTATCACCTCTAAAAATTAATAAAAAATTTATGAAACAATTATCGGTACAAGTAATAGTGCTAGAGTATTTATAACCTTTATCAATGGATTTATAGCTGGACCAGCTGTATCCTTTAGCGGATCTCCAACAGTATCTCCTATTACCGCTGCTTTATGTGCATCGCTTCGTTTTCCTCCAAAATTTCCTAACTCTATATATTTCTTGGCATTATCCCAAGCACCTCCACCATTAGCCATGAACAACGCCAATAGCAATCCTGTAGCAATACTACCTATTAATAATCCTCCAAGAGCTTTTTCTCCAAGTATTAAACCAGTAGCAACTGGACCTAGTATTGCAATTGAAATCGGTTGTGACATTCTTTTCAAAGCATATTTTGTTACAATATCAACACATCTTCCATATTCAGGTTTTTCTTTCCAGGTTAATATTCCAGGTTTTTCTTTGAATTGTCTTCTAACTTCATTTACGACTTCAAATGCTGCATGACTTACAGCTCTAATTGCTAAAGCTGAAAATATAAACGGTATCATTGCTCCTATGAAAATTCCAGCTAAAACATATACGTCGTTTAACATAAATTCTTTTATCATTTCAGGAGCTCTTTTTTCAATCTCTTGTAAATAAGCTGCGAAGAAAACTAAGGCAGCTAAAGCTGCTGAACCTATTGCGAATCCTTTCGTAACAGCTTTCGTTGTATTTCCAACGGCATCCAATGCATCAGTAATTCTTCTAATATCTTCTCCTTGACCTGACATCTCAGCAATTCCAGCAGCATTATCTGTTATAGGACCATATGTATCCAACGTTAAAATCATTCCGGTTAAAGAAATCATAGCCATTACTGCAATAGCAACACCATATAATCCTCCTATTAGAAATGATGCAACTATTCCAGTTACTATTACCAGTGCTGGTAAAAATGTACTCTCGAGACCTACGGATATTCCCATTATCAAATTAGTTCCTGCTCCAGTTATGGAAGATTTAGCTATGTCTATAACTGGTCTATAAAATCCTGTATAATATTCTGTTAATGCAAATATTGCTAACGTTATCAACAATCCTATCAATGCTGTATAGAAATATTTAATATCGATTGCTAAAACCTTCGTTATTATATAAAATCCCACTGCTGCAACAATTCCATTTACTAATAAACCGATATACAAAGCTCTTGCAATTTTCTCTGGATTATTTGTTCTTATGAATGGTATCGCAATTAATGTTGCAATTATTGCTATTGCACCAAGTAGAAGTGGATAGATCACGTAGTTATATTGATTGAATAATAACCATGCCAATACCATTGCTCCTATTGTTGTTACAGCATATGTTTCGAATAAGTCAGCCCCCATACCTGCACAGTCACCAACGTTATCTCCAACTTGATCTGCAATTACCGCAGGATTTCTTGGATCATCCTCTGGTATGCCCTTTTCGACTTTTCCAACCAGATCCGCTCCGACATCTGCTGCTTTTGTATATATACCTCCACCAATTCTAGCAAAGAGACTTACTAAACTTGCACCAAATGCGAAACCTACTATAGCATATAAGTCCCTGAATATTATATAGAAGAGTGTCATACCTAATAATGCTAGACCTACAACTCCTAATCCGGTTACAGCACCACCAAGAATTGCTACTCTCAATGCTTTTAGAAGTCCTTCTCTTGCTGCATATGTCGTTCTAACATTTGCTCTTATTGAAACATTCATACCTGTATATCCAGCGATTGCTGATAAAAAGGATCCAAGAATAAAACCAAGACCAACTTTCCATCCAAGAGTTAGAGAGAGAATAACTGCTAACAATATTGCAAATGTTAGAACTGTTTTGTATTGTCTATTCATATAAGCTCTTGCACCTTCTTGAATTGCTCTTGCAACTTTTGTCATCGATTCTTCTCCTTCAGGTAATGATAATACTTTTTTTGCAAAGATGATTGCAGAGAAAATTGCAACGATACTAAAGATTAACACAACATATTCGTACATATTTTATCACCTCATTTTATATAACCATCAATTTCGATTTTGTAATCATGAAGATATATGATAGGAACACCAAACTTTTTTAGTCTTTTTCTCAATTCTTTATCATTGGTACAGATGATAACGTTCTTATCTTTTAAAGCAATATTCATTAATACATCATCAACATTACCCTTTAAATTTTTTAAAATTTTAAACTTTTTATTTACATATTCATAGATAAGATTAGCTATTCTTCTTTTTTTTCTTGATTCTTTAGGATCATTAATAATTCTTTTAAGCTCATGTAACACGCATTCGGGAACAACAATTTCATATTTAACACTTAAGACTTTTGAAATCTCGTCTTCAATATCCAAACCTACTTCGAATGGCAAGAATAAAAAGCTTGTATCTGGTATTACTTTATAATACGATACCATAACCTATAAGACGCCATCTGTTTACAATCCTTCTATTTATTACAACTCTCGCTCCAGATTCTATACATACTGGTGTTTTCAAACGAACTTCAGCATAATCCTTCTTTGCTTTAGTAACAATACCAACAGTACTTGTAGTTCCTGCTACTATAACTATTGGTTCATTTACTCTCAACGGCTCAACTTTCATTTCTTCTTTAAGACCAACAATTCTTTCCATAAGCTTCACATCCAAACTTAATTCGTATCTATTCTCTGGTAATGTTCCTGCTTTTCCAACAATGCTTCCGGATAATCCATCAGCTTTAGTTAAACTGGGATCTAATTTTGTTCCAAGAGCTATTAAGCCACCAGGAATTGCTTCGTTTAATCTTTCTTTGTATGTAAAAATAGACGTAACTTCAGTGAATAATGGTTCATAATAAGATTTTCCATATCTTTCAACTCTTATACCTGGTCTTATTTCTATTTCATCTCCAACTTTTATTTTACCCTGTATTAAACTACCCCCTATGACACCTCCAACTAAATCGTTTATTTTAGTTCCAGGTTTATTTACATCGAAACTTCTTACAACGTACATTCTAGCCGGTTTTGTTAAGTCCCTTTTTGGTGTAGGAATTTTCTTCTCTATGTAATATATAAGAGCATCGATATTAACCTTGTGCTGCGCAGATATAGGAATTATTGGAGAATCCTTTGCTATTGTATTTTTTATGAACTCTTTAATTTCTCTATAATTTTTAAGAGCCTGATCTTTAGAAACAAGATCAATCTTATTCTGAACTATTACTATATTTTTTATACCCGCAATTTCTAATGCAACCAAATGTTCTTTTGTCTGTGGTTGTGGACATGGTTCATTAGCTGCAATCACCAAAATAGCACCATCCATTAGAGAGGATCCCGAGATTACTGTTGCCATCAAAGCTTCATGACCTGGTGCATCTACGAAAGATACCTCTCTAAGAATCTCAGTTTTAACATTATGATGAGGACAAATCTCGTTGGTTGTATATGCTTCATATCCTTTACACAGTGGACATTTTCTAAACGTTGCATTTGCATATCCTAATTTAATTGAGATTCCTCTCTTTATCTCTTCACTATGTGTATCTGTCCAAATGCCAGATAATGCATAGGTTAAAGTGGTTTTACCATGATCTACATGTCCTACAAGACCAATATTAACTAGAGGTTGCAAATTATTCACCTTTCTCTTTTTTCTTCAAAAAGTTTTCTATCGGTGTTTCTCCATATTCTTCTATAACAACATTAACTTGGACAATATCGTTTGTTATAACGTTTCCTCTAATCATCTTTCTTTTCCTTAATCCTTTTTTATCCGGCCAAAATCCTGGAGGTCCAGATAACAATATTCTCTTTTTTACAGGCCCATGAACATCTGGTCGCATTGGGAATCCGGAATCGTCACTTCCTCCTGTAATTTTTAACTTATATCCTTTTAATCCAAATGGATCTCCTGGTATTATATCTCCTATTTTTTTTCCTATAAGAATATTTGGATTTTCTATTTCTAACTTAAATGCCTTACCAGTTTTTGGATCGGATACTACTAAATGCAACTTCATCACCTTTTTATTAAATTATTTATGAACATCGAATTGTTAATCTATGCAATAATTATAATAATCATAGTTTATATTATTTTTAAATTCGTTAAAAAATTGATAATAAATACAATACTTGGATTACTATTGTTATATGGGTTAAATTTAACGATATTTTCAGCGAATCCTATACCAATAAATGTGATTACAATAATAATTTCAGCATTACTTGGAATTCCAGGTGTTTTAGCTTTGGCAATATTAAACTACTTTAATATTTTATGAGAAAATTCTGTGCCTTATGTGGAAAGATAACGGAGAAGTTGCTGAACAATCTTTGTGGAGAATGTTTCTCAAAAGAGAAAGAAATATTTAAGATATCAGACATAAACATTAAGATATGTAAAGATTGTGGAAAAATATTTAGAAGAGGAAAATGGATATTTTACGATTTCGATTTTGAATCTGCGATAAACGCTGCCCTCCATGAAGAACTCTCCGATAAGATAAAATTCATTGAACCCATAGATACATATACTTTCTCGTATACATTTGATTCAAACTTTATTAAACTCATTTTAAAAGTATACATAAATGATATAGAATTAAGGTATGAGAAGGATTTAAACCTTAAAATTAACATTACGTATTGTCCAGATTGTATTAAAAAAAGAGGCAAATATTACGAAGCAATATTACAAATACGAGGAGCTTTTGATAGAAACATTGTAAAATTTATTGAAGAAAAACTTAACGAGATGAGAATCTATGATGGTAAAGCATTCATATCTCAAATTAAAGAACTTAAAGAAGGCATAGATTTATATATCGGATCAAGAAATGCAGGAAGAAAAATTGCAAGAATGCTAAAGAAAATGGGAGCAAAAATCTCAGAAAGTAAAAAGTTATATGGAAGAAGAGATGGTAAAGAAATTTATAGATATACTATTTGTATAAGATTTGTAGAAAGATGAGTGTACTCCTTTTGTAATGCATCTTGTAAGCAATTAGATTGAGAGAAGAAGGTTTAACGGGGGATGCTTTGCCAAACCGTACTTCTATGGATTTCTCCCGTAGAAATATAAACTTTTCCATAAGGAATTCTCACACTTTAAAGCTGTTAGGTGTCAAATAATTTTACAATATAACTTTAACGATAAGCTCTCTTGATTCATAGTAATTTCAGTTGCTAAGATATCCGTGATTTTAACCTTGAAAACTTTCAGATTTCTTCCATACAAATTGTTTGTTTAAGAACATGATTGATTGTAACGATGAAAAACGAACTTCGGTAACTTGAAAAGAAATTTTAAGGAGATCGTTATGAAATTTACTCCCGTTACTTTTTTTATCACCGTTGTCTAAAGTTTAAACATGTAACAATAGGAACCTTACTTAACTTTCTCCTTTGTAGGAATGATATTTAAACTTATTTCGTTACAAAATCTAACCAGTCTAGATATCTCTCATCCTCACCTCTAACAATTTCATAGAACTTTTTTTGTATTTTTCTTGTAACATTACCTGGTGCTTTATATTCATAGGCATCTATCTGTCTTATTGGTGTTATTTCTGCAGCCGTTCCTGTAAAGAATACTTCATCGGCAAGGTATAAAAAGTCTCTCGTGATATCTGTTTCAATAACATCATATCCCAAATCTTTTGCAATCGTTATAACGGTATCTCTGGTTATACCCTTCAATATGCTCGCATGTTCAGGTGGCGTATATATGGTTTCATCTTTTACTACGAAAATGTTCTCCCCAGGCCCTTCTGCAACAAAACCTCTATAGTCAAGCATTATAGCTTCATCAAAACCCGATATTATTGCTTCGACTTTTGCTAATATGCTATTCGCATAATGTCCAGTACATTTAACATTCGGTGGTAGAATATTTGGCTCAATTCTTCTTACCGATGATATTTTAGCTCTTATTCCTTTCTCTATTCCTTCCTTACCTAAATATGGACCCCATTCCCAACATGCAATAGCAACTTCAACCTTTGCATTTAGTGGGTTAAGACCCATTTCACCATATCCTCTGAAAACAATAGGTCTTATGTAACATTCATCGAGTTCGTTTATTTTAACCAATTCTTTACATGCATGAGATAGTTGTTCCATTGTGTATGGAATTTTTATGAAATAAACTCTAGCAGATGCGAAGAGTCTTTCGATATGTTCTCTTAATCTAAAAATCGCTGGCCCATATTTTGTTTTGTAACATCTTATCCCTTCAAAAACACCGGAACCATAGTGTAATGAATGCGTTAAAACATGAATTTTTGCATCATTCCAAGGTACGAATTTTCCGTTAAACCAAATGTATTTACTTTCCTTTATGGGCATATTTAAATATATTTATTTTTTTTATGAACAGTTTGATAGTAATATCTTTAATTTTAAATCGATTAATTTGAGAGAAATATTTTTTTCAGTAACTCTATTGTTCTTCGATCCAACTCGGTAGCTCTATTTTTAAGATTTTCGACTATTGGATTTATTATAGATTTGACCAATGCTTTTGAAAAATTATCCAGTATCTTTTTATCTCGATCACTTAGATTTTTAAGATAAGAATAAACTTCGTTTAATTCTTTTTGACGATATTCCTCAACTTTTATATAAATTTGTTTAACCAAATCGTTTATGAGGTATTCGTAAAACTTCTTTATTAGAACATCTACTTCTTCATCGATTAATCTTTGTGCGCTTTTAATCTTCTCAATATTTTCTTTCACCAAATCGTTATACATGTTTCTTAAATTACTTATCGTTACCAATTCCACGTTACCCAATTCTTTGACGTTTGGATCTATTGTTTTAGGAAAACCGAGATCCAAAATCACGAGATTTTTATTTATATTTGAAAGCATGTTCTTATTAATTATATATTTATCTGTATATATTGCTGATATTATGATATCGAATTCCTTCAACTTATCCTTTATCTCATCAAATTTAATGATCTTCGTGTTAAATTTTTCAGCCAATATTTTTGCTCTCTCATATGTTCTGTTTGATATTGTTATTCTATTTTTATCTCTTATCAATTTTAAGACCTGCCTAGCAACTTTACCAGCTCCTATAAGTAATATGTTTTTACCATCTAAATTTATACCATTCCTTTTTAAATATTCAATACTTAAATTTGTTATTGAACAATCGAATTTAATGTTTTTCTTTATCTTCCTTGCAACTTTTATAGCTTTTTCAAAAACCTTTAATAAGAAGTCATCGATACATTTTTCTTTTTTTGAAAGTTCAACAGCATCTTTAACCTGTTTAAGTATTTCATCCTCACCTATAGCTAAAGATTCGAGACCTGATGCTATTCTGAATATTCTTCTTATCGCCTCTATATTTGTTACAATGTTTATACATTTTATGACATCGTTCAAATTTATTTCAATAGAACGTTCCTTTACGTTTTTTATAAAGTTATTTATAAACAATTCCAATAAATTGTGATGAACCTTTATATTTGTACTAGATACAAAAATTTCAACACGATTACAGGTTTGTATTAAAACACAACCATCAACGCCATTTATTGTTTTTATTTCATGTAAAGTTTTTACAGGGTTTTTGAAGAAAAATAGCTCTAATGTATCGAAATCCAAATTCTTGAACGTCACTCCTACATTAATTATATTTTTAAGCATTTGTCTTCCCTATATATAACACATGTTTTTGTATATTTAAATTTTTTTAATATTAAATCATTTAGATTTTTCTTCTTCCAATTCTTTTTCGATGTTTTTGAGCTCTTTCTCCATTCTCTTATCTTCTATACCTATCCAAAATAAAATTATACCTAAAACTAGTAATATAGGGCCTAGCAATCCAAGTAAAACTTGAAGAAATGCTTTGAAAAATTTCAACGTGAGAAACCCTCCAATGGCTAATAATACTAAACCCAAAAGCATTTCCTTTAGCCAGTCCATAAATAATACAACTTTAATAATAAATTGAAAAATTCCTCTGATTTATTTAAATAGTGTTATGAAACAGTTCCAGCATGACAACAGTTACTACAGGTAAAGTTTTTAGGCATATTAATTTTCCTCTCTATATGACAAGTATAGCATTGGCTTGGTCTATAAAATTTATCACCAACGAATATTCTTATCGAATAGTTATACTCCTTTTCTATGAAGTCTTCTAAACCATAAGCTATGCTGTTAAAACCTTGAAAGACAATGTTTTTTTCTTTTAGCACAATTGTTGGTACAGCAAAACCGCCTGTCTTATTTAAGATCAACATCATGTACATCAGAGCATCTTTACTACAATTGTTTGGTGATTTAACGTTACAATAATCCACGTTAAATTTGTCATCAAGATAATATATATATGGATTTATTGCTCTACAAAAAGGACAATCAGGATTATAATAATATATTAGTGTTATTTCAGGAATTTTTTCCTCCTGTTTTTCTATATCAATGTTATAAAACTCTATTTCTGATTTTTTTTCCTCAATACAAAATGATAATATGGTTAAAATCAAAATTATAAGCAATAAGACAAATCTCGGCTTCTTTTTTTGTAACATAACATATCAATGGAATGTTAACGAAAAATTTTTTATCTCCTTCTTGCTTGCAAGATGTAGAAATTATAACTCTGATCACCCTCTGCTCTGAAGAGTAGGGTTTTCATAGTGATATTTGTATATTGTTTATAGTGTTATTAAATTATTAATTCTAATAAATTTAATGCGGATAACTTTCAGGAGTGATGTGACGTTAATTTATAATTATTTTTTTAGAAAGATATAAATAATATATAAGAGGTGTTTTTGCATGGCAACTGCAACTGGGGGTAAACCAATATTAATATTAGCTGAAGGTACTCAAAGATTTGTTGGAAGAGATGCTAGAAGAATAAACATTACCGCAGCCAGAGTAATTGCTGAAACAGTAAGAACAACATTAGGTCCAAGAGGTATGGATAAAATGCTCGTTGAATCTGGAGGAGATATAACAGTAACAAACGATGGTGCAACAATACTTAAAACAATTGAAGTTAAACATCCAGCTGCAAAAATATTGGTAGAGCTTTCTAAAACACAAGAAACTGAGGTAGGTGATGGAACTACAAGCGTTGTTGTTTTAGCTGGAGAATTGTTAAAATATGCTGAAGATTTACTGGATAAAAATATCCATCCAGCAATTATAATGAAAGGTTATAAAGCTGCGATGGAGAAGTCTTTGGAATTGCTGAAAAACTATGCAAAAGAGGTTAAGGTTGAAGATAAAGAAACGTTAATAAAAATTGCAGAAACAGCTCTTAACTCTAAAGCTTCTGGTATAACTGCAAAGGATAAAATTGCAAAACTCGCAGTTGAAGCAGTTGAATACGTTGCTGAAAAACTTAACGGAAAATATAAGGTAAACAAAGCTTCGATAAAGATTCAAAAACAAGCCGGTGGAGAAACTATCGATTCAGAACTTATACAAGGTATTGCCATTGATAAAGAAGTTGCTCATCCCTTAATGCCAAAAGTTGTTAAGAATGCAAAAATCGCCGTATTAGGATTTGAGCTTAAGATTAAAAAAACGGAATACACTGCAAAACTAACGATAACATCTCCTGATAAATTAAAAGCGTTTATGGAACAGGAAGATAAAGAACTACAAGAAAAAGTAGAAAGATTGATAAAAGCTGGAGCTAATGTCGTTATCTGTCAGAAAGATATAGATGATATGGCGTTACATTACTTAGCAAAAAACAATGTCCTTGCAGTTAAATCTGTCGATGAGAAAGATATCAAAATAATTGCTAAAGCAACTGGGGCTAAAATATTAAAAAGCCCAAGAGATATTAGCTCAGAGGATTTAGGATATGCTGAACTGGTAGAAGAAAGAAAGTATGGAGATAAGAGATATGTGGTAATAAGCGGATGTAAAAACCCAAGAGCCGTTACTATCCTAGCAAGAGGAGGATCAGAGCATATAGTATCAGAAACTGAGAGAAGTTTAGATGATGCAATAAGTGTTATAAAAGATATATATGAAGAGCCTTACATATTACCGGGTGGTGGAGCTACAGAAATAGAATTGGCAAAAGAGTTAAGAAAATATGCAAGAACTGTTGGAGGAAAAGAACAACTTGCTATAGAAGCTTTTGCAAACGCTTTAGAAATTATTCCAAAAACACTTGCAGAGAATTCTGGAATGGATGTTGTTGATACGTTATTGAAATTGAGGTCTGAACATGAAAAAGGAAATAGATATCATGGTATAGATCTATTTACGAAGAAAATTGAGGATATGTTCAAAGTAGGAATAATAGAGCCACTAAAGGTTAAGAAGCATGTAATTACAGGTGCTACAGAAACGGCAATCATGATATTAAGAATAGATGATCTTATAGCAGCGAAAGGTCTTTTCGAAGAGAAGAAGGAAGAGAAGGAGAAAAAACCTGAAGAAACACCACCTACACCAGAATTCTAATTTCTTTTTTGTTTATTATCTCACCAATTCCTCTTTTTATTTCGATTCTTTTGACTTTTTTCGGTTTAAACTCTTTTACAATCAGTTCGTAAGCAATCTTTGCTTTTTTCTCATCTCCACATGTAAAGATATCAACCGCTATATATCCATACTCTGGCCAAGTATGAACAAAGAGATGTGATTCAGCTAATAAATACAGACACGTTACACCATGGGGTTTAAACTGATGGTGTTTCGAATCAATTACTGTGAGATCGGATTTTTTGACGATCTCATCAAGAATTTTTCTCACATTTTCTAATCTTGAAATAAGTTCAGGTTTACAACCATACAATTCAGCAACGATATGTAACCCCACTACTTTTTCCAATGGCATCACCTCCTTTATACATTTTTTGGATTAGCTAATTTATTAATTAAAATATAACTATATAAAAACAATACAAGTGATTGAAAAATTTTTTACAAATAATATTGAATTTTACTATATAGTATGGAACTTAACACCGTTCAGATAATTGTTTTACTGATATTTATTATAACATACTTCCTTATTTTTACCGAAAGGTTACATAGAACGATTGCAGCATTAGCTGGCGCTGTTGTTCTAATGATTTATGGTAAAGTATCTGGTTTCTTAACTTCGGAAGATATCATAGAAATGATAGAATACGAGGTTATATTCTTACTTACTTGTATGATGATTATTGTCTCAGTATTAATGCGTACGGGTTTCTTTGAATTTATAGCAATTAAAGCAGCAAAATATGCGAGAGGAGACCCATGGAAAATAATGATATACCTTGGATTCTTTGCCGGATTTATTTCGATGGTTATAGATAACGTAACCACTGTATTATTACTTGTTCCAGTAACTATTTCCATCGCCAAGACTTTAGGACTTTCACCAGTACCAATATTATTAGCTGAAGCGATACTATCTAATGTTGGTGGTGTTGGAACATTAATAGGAGATCCACCAAACATAATGATCGCTGCAGCGACAGGATATACTTTTATGGACTTTCTAATCTATCTATTACCACCGGTTTTAATATGTATACTTATTACAGCTCTTTATTTTAAATTCTACTATAGAGATTATTTAAAAACAAAACCGAAGAATATTCAAAAAATAATGCAGATGGATGAGTATAAAGTAATAAAGGATCCAATATTAATGAAAAGAACCCTTATAATTCTTGCTGTAACAATTGCGATATTTACAATTCATCACAAAATAGGTTTAGAACCATTTGAAGTTGCTGCAATTGGTGCTGCACTAACATTACTTATCAACTTTAGAAGAGTTCAACATGATTTACATAAAGTTTTTGAGGGAGTTGAATGGCCAACACTAGTATTTTTTGCTGGTTTGTTTATAATTGTAGGAACCGTTGAAAAAGTTGGTATTCTCGAAATGCTCGCAGGTTTCTTAGTTGGATTTGTATATGAAAACTATATTCTCTCGAACCTTCTTGTTCTTTGGGGTTCTGCACTAGGTTCTGCAATCGTAGATAATATACCTTTCACTGCAACGATGATACCTTTAATTAAACATATAGAAGAAGCAGGTGTCAATGTAGAACCCATGTGGTGGGCATTAGCTATTGGTGCGGGTTTTGGAGGAAATGGAACTCCAATAGGCTCTAGTGCAGGTGTTATAACTATTGGTTTAAGTGAAAAATTGGGATATAGAATAACGTTTAAGGAATGGCTTTTAGTAGGAACACCAACGATGATATTATGTTGTTTGGTAGGTTCTCTATTTGTAGTGTTTGTTTATATTTAATAACTATAACAATTATTGTTTTATTTTATCAATAAAAATAAGATTATTTATGGTCGAAGAACATGTGATTGAACGTAAAAGTTTACTTGCGTATAAAGGTGCATGGTCGACGGTTGCTTTTTTGGTTTTTGTTGCAATCGTTGCAGCTCCAACACCTGAAAGTTTAATAAATATAGTTAGAGAAAACGGTTATGCTGAAAGAATGTTTGTTGAAAAAAATATCGTTGGTAATGCAGAAACATTTTTATCGTTATACTACAGAGGAAAAATAAAATTATCAGAAGAAGATAGAAAGAAGATTGATAAAATGCTCTTGGATAAAAGTAAAAAAGAAAAGTTAAAAATCATAGAAGAAAGAATATTAGCAAAGAGAGAGTGGAGAGAAAAAATAGTAAAGAGTGAAGCATGGCTGGAAGAAATTTCAAAGGAGGCAGCATTTAAAGCAAAAGTTGTAATTGCTTTGGTTGCAATGGCAATTGTGTTCTTTGCTACAGAAGCAATACCTATAGGGGCAGCAGCCTTACTTATACCTCTAGTAGGATACATATTTAAATTAGATGGTCCATCAGCTAGTGACATAGCAAAAAATTTCATAGGCGATGCGGCATTTTTTATACTTGGAGTACTTGCTCTTGGTTATGTTATTTCGGAAGTTGGCCTTCATAGCAGGATTGCTGCTTCGATACTTGGTTGGGTTTATGGTTTTCGAGGTCCAATTTTTGCAATAGCAATTATTATGCCTGTTCTTGGAGCATTCATTTCTGCTCATGCTCTAGCAGCCTTTCTTACACCAGTAATCGTTAGTATCTATTATGCATCAGTAAGAGCAGCTAGTAAGTCTGGAAAAGTTGTTCATGATCCTATATTAGCTAAAATGCTTCTTCTAACTTTAACATGGTCCATGAATGTTGGAGGTGTTGGATCTCCAGCAGCAGGTGCTAGAAATGCAATAATGTTACAATACTTTGAAGACTTCGGTGTTCCGATGAGTTTTGCTCAATGGTTACTTTACGGTCTTCCTTTAGTACCGATACTAGGTCTTGCTGTTGGAATTTACGTATTAGCAGTATTTAAACCAAGAGTTAAAGATTTAACACCAGGAATTAAAGCAATAAAGGAAGAAATTAATAAAAGAGGGAAAATGTCAAAGAATGAAATACTCGTTGCAATAATCTTAGCGATAACATTGTGTCTATGGATTTTTGGAGAATTATTTGAAATAGGAGGATTAGGAGCAGCTTCTTTGTTTGCAATGTTAGCACCAGTTTTCTTAAAGATTATACATTGGGATAAGATGCTTAAAGGGATTCCATGGGATGCATGGTTTGTATATATAGGTGCTCTTGGTCTTGGTGCTTTTATGAAAGAAACAGGTGCAGCTCTATGGATAGCAACTCAAGCAATAAATATGATTTCAGCTCTTACTAATCCTGAAGGCGTTGTGCTATGGATCTTTGCAAGTTTACTTAGCGGTATAATTACGAATTTCATGTCGGATGCTGCAACGACAGCATTACTTGGACCAATTACATTACCAATGGGAATATTAAGTCAGCACCCATTTGAGCCTTGGGCTGTAGGATTAGCAACGGCATTTGCAACGAGTTTTGCTCACTTTTTAGTAATAGGTACACCAAACAACGTAATAGTATATGCTTTGGGAAGATATCCAGATACTGGAGAAAGAATATTAAAAGCAAGTGATTTCATAAAGTATGGTTTCGGTATATTTATAATAAGTTTAGTGATAACATGGATATTTGGATTCATTCTATTGTTCAGTATAGTAGGATTTCCAGATGATATATTACAACGAGCAATGGAAAGTGTCCAAATAACAGATTAAAGATATAAAAATTTTATATATTTAGAATAACAACATTTTTTATTTATTTTTATAAAATCAAAATTTTTCATAGCAAACAAATCATCATTTCAATACTAATTGGAACAACTCCACGCAAATTTATTAATTCTATTTTTAGAGGAACTCGTTTTCCAATAAAAAAGGTAAAACTGTTCACTTCCAAACCCCTTCTATAATTTCCTTACAGTTTGGACATCTACCATCTTTTAACTCGTATCGTAATATTGAAAATCCATATCTCTCAATGAGAAGATGTTTACATTTAGGACAATATGTATTTTCACCTTCTAGAACATTTCCCATATAAACAAATTTCAAACCAACTTCATATCCAATCTTTTGCGCAACTCTTAAGGTTTCGATTGGGGTTGGTTCATGATTTATCATCTTATAATCCGGATGAAATCTTGTAACATGCCACGGAATATAATCACCTAGACTTTTTATAAATTCTGCTATACTTCTCAGTTCTTCCTCATTATCATTTAATCCTGGTATTATTAAGGTTGTAATTTCAATCCATATTCCTAATCGTTTATAATTTTTTATACTATCTAAAACCTCATCGAGATCAGCGCCACATATCTTTTTGTAAAATTTTTCGTTGAAACTTTTTAAATCTATATTTGCAGCATCTAAATACTTTGAAATTTCTTTTAGAGGATCATCTTCGATATATCCATTTGTGACATATATATTCTTTAAGCCATAATTTTTTGCAAGTTTTGATGTTTCGTAGGTTAATTCATAGAATATCGTTGGTTCGGTATAGGTATAAGATATGCTTGCGCACCTATTTTTTACTGCATCTTCAACTATAAGCTCTGGAGTTACGTTTTCTCCTATGATTTTATCTTCTTTTGATGCTTGTGATATACTCCAATTTTGACAAAAATCACATTTAAAATTACATCCAACAGTTGCTATCGAATATGTTTCAGTACCAGGTAAAAAATGAAAGAGTGGCTTTTTTTCAATCGGATCAATATGTCGAGCAATAATTTTATCATAGACTAAAGTATATAATTTTCCATTTATATTTTTACGGACACCACAGATTCCTTTTTTATCAGGGGCTATTTTACAGTTATGTCTACACAACTTACATATAACAATCCTATCTTTATATTTTTCGTAGAACATTGCTTCTTTCATATATAAATAATTTTATCTTTCCGTTACTTGCAAGATCCTTTCCATAAGGAGGGAACATGTCAGAAGAAATGTGTGAGAGAATTGAAATGTTTTAATATATTCGTAAGATACTATAGATAAGAAATATAGCTCTGAGTGAGTAGATAACGGTTTAGATACCGTTGTTGCTGAAGAAAATTACACCTTAGGAGCTTAGAGTTAAAAAAGATTTCTTTAAATCCATTATTAGGATTAATAAATTCTGATGTTAACATTTCTGACTTCCTCCTCGTGCTAAGGTGCTAGGATTCGTTGCGGGGAGGTTTGTGTTTCTGCAGAAGAAATCCGCAGAAGCATGGGATAGAGTCAGCAGCTGGTTAAACCATTCTCTCTCAGCTCTTTTAGGCCTACATTGTTACAGATTT
>JALTZH010000034.1 GCA_027051265.1 archaeon
ATGTTGAATAAACAATCGTCCCTCCAGTTTTACATACCTTTAAAGCTACGTTTAACAAATCTTTTTGAACTTGAGTGCATTTTATAACATCTTTTTCTGTCTTAAAACGTGCCTCTTTATTTTTGTTAAGAGTTCCTGTTCCAGTACATGGTGCATCTAGTAAAACTTTATCAAATCTTATATTTAATTTTACACTATTTCTTGCATCATCTCTTATAACGATTACATTTTTAACTCCAAGTCTTGTTAAATTACTTCTTAACGCTTTAACTCTCTCTCTATTTATATCAAAAGCTACTATACAACCTTTATTGTTCATCAACTGGGAAATGTAACTCGTTTTCATACCTGGAGCTGATGTCATATCTAGAATAATTTCATTAGATTTCGGATCTAAAACTTCAACAGCATACATAGATGCGGGATCCTGTATGGTATAGTAACCGAGTAAATATTCCGTTGTTGCACCTATTGAGTATTTCGATTCTAGCACATAATAGCCATATTTCGTATAATACACCTTTTTAAGTTTCATTTTATCTCTTATCCTTTTAATAAAACTTCTTTCATTTATTTTTAACGTATTAATTCTTATACATGTTGGAATTTTTGTTTCTATTAAACTTCTAAAGTTATTCCCAAACAGTTTTTTATATCTATCTACGAGAAATTTAGAGTACATTTAATCATCTATAACTATATCTTAACACTATATATCCATCGGAATCAAAGAGATATAAGGTATCACCATCATTGTTCCATATGGGTTTATTGGAGCACCAGAATAGGTTGGACTTTCCATTCTTATCACATCCAGTATGAATTGTTATATAATCTTTTGGTTTTAAATAAACATTAGGAAATATGAACATATTGTTTGCTTCATCCAATATTAACCATTTTGATAAATTTATGGTATAATTACAATAATTTTTTAGTGTAACGTATTCCATGTTTAAATTATACTCATCTCTACCGATTGGATCCCATGAAAATTCATGAACTTTTATACAGTTAAAATATCTTGATTTCTTCCATAGACATCCTAAACCATTTTTGTATGCATAGTTTTCAGCTTCAATTATTTCTCTAGAATACTTTTCGTAACCCATTATATAAGCTTTAGCATATCCATCTCTAACCATTTTCTCATTTATTAACGTATCGTTAACCCATACCCATGCGAGAATTCTTCCATATTCATCTCTCAGATATTTATCAAACTCCAATCTAATTTTTCTCCCTTTAATTAATGATTCCAGATATCTTTTGGATTCCTCATAACACGGCTGATAACGTTCAGGAGCATTTATTCCTAAAAGTCTTATTTTTTCATTCCCAACGATTATTGTATCGCCATCTATTACTCTTTTAACATATACTTCTTCTTTTAAATTTTTTTGGCAGGATATCAATAAAATTGCTACAAAAATAAGTAGATAAAAATACTTTCTCATATTATAAAAATGTACTGAGTTGTAGTTGGTAACAATTTTCTAATTTGTCTTAATTCATGTCTATAAATGAAAAGTTCATCCTTTTTTATTAATTCTTTTTTTAAAATTTTTGATATCAAATAACATTCAGCAATTCCAGATATTTTATATACACCACTACCATAAGCATCTGGGTTAACCTCAATTAGTATTGGAATTTTGAGTAGTTTTAAATAATTATTAGGCATTATATTTTTAATCAATTCAAGTTCTTCTTTATCTATTTCAACTTCTGATCCATCTCTTAATTTTATTGTTGGATTTTTCTCGTTAAAGAGTTCGTAGAAATATTTTCTAGTTATAGCAGTTCCAGAATTTAAAAGTTCCATGAGCTTTCGTTCCAAAATTTTATATATTGGATCATCATCTCTTACATTCTCTTTCATAGATTAAATTCTAATTATTTTAACATCCTTTCTTTCAATTTTTGGAACTCTTTTTAATGTAAGTATAAGTGTTGGTTTGTTTGGTAAATTTTTTTCTACGTAATCATCTTCCTCTTCCCACAGGCAATCAGACATTATTATTAAGCATTCATAATCATGTTTCTTTGCTTCTCTAAGGAATGATTCAACTTTTGTTCCACCTCTTCCTTGAATTCTCTTCGTTTTAATCTTAACATCTTTATATGTTTTTAAAAACATAGGCCCATAAGCCTCTGTATCCCAGTAATATAAGATTATGTTAGTATACCTAATGATATCATAGAGCTGTTGTATGAATAATTTAAGATCATAATCTGAAACTGATGCACTTGTATCAATACCTATTAAGATATTTTTTCTTTCAACACATCTCTTTCCAGGAATTATTCCCGGTAGTATTCTGTTAATTTTAGTCCAAGTTGATAACCTTTGATAAGCTCTTAGATTACTGTATACGAAGTACTTGAAATAACTTTTCCAATTTATTTTTGTTCTATACATTTCATTTATTTGAAATGCAAGCACCTTATCTTCTAATAAATAGAGATTTTCTCTAACAATGTTATCAAACTTTTCCTCTATATTTTCTTCATTATCTTCATAAAGTGTTCCATTTTGAATAACGGTTTTTTCCATTAGTTTTTCCTCGACAACTTCATTTATATCCAAATATTCCTTAAATCGCCCTCTTAAACTTAATGTTCTCTCTTGTATTTGTTCGATTTCTTCTCCGGTTGAATATATCTCAAAATCTTCTTTGTATAATTTTTGAACAATTTCTTCTAAACTCATTTTATAAATATTGTTACCGTATCGTCTCAAATTTCTGAATATCTTCATTAGTATACCAAAATTTATTGCTCTATAACTCTTCCCATCAATATCCCTAACAATATCTAAGGATATCCTATAATTAACAATAGCATCAGCTATTAAATTTATAATTTTTTCATCCACATTATACATATTCTTCAAGTTTTCAATTCTGTTCGGATGCTTAAATACAAGATGTAATATTTCATGTTCCAGAATTTTAATTTGACTTATTTTATTAAGGTTAAAAAACTTTTTAGTTAAATATAACCTAAATTTTTTATCAACACAAGCGATTCTATCTGTTGTTTCAACATATATTATTCTTAAATTTTTAAGTATATAATAATAAAACGGATTTCTATCCAGGATGGCAATTAACAGTTCTTTAAAGTTATCTATGATATTCATATTAATTATCTTTTATCCCTTATAGTTTTTACAGTCTTTGCTATTTCTTTAAGTATTTCAAGCTTCGATTTTTTCTTGTCAACAATAATCCTACCTCTACTATAAAACCAATTTTTTGGATATTTTTTATCCTTCTGCATTTCGGGATTTAAACCTAAAATCTTGGCAGCTTCATAAATTTCTTCCAATCTCGGATTTGGAATACATAATTCTCTTCTTATTTTCCTACCTTCACTTCTAGATTTCTTTGCATCTATATATTCAGGATAAATTATAATACGCTTCATATTAATTATATTTAATGGGCCCGCCCGGATTTGAACCGGGGACCTTCTCCGTGTCAGGGAGACGTCCTAACCTGGCTAGACCACGGGCCCACGCATCAGCATGCCTCGAAATCATCATTTATTCAGTAAATATGGCCACCGGTCATCACTAAATTGCCAGCATTCTCTTACCATTCTCATAGAGATAACCAACCAGCTTTATTTGCTTAGTGATTAGGTTATTAGAGCTAAGCTTATAGGCTCAGCGACCACTAGGCTATTATAATTACTAAAAAATAACAACAAACATTTCTATTCACTCCATCTTTATATATTTCCTTGCATATTCTTTTGCTTTTGCAAACTAAGAGAGAATATTGATTTTTAATTTATATAATTCTTTATTTACGTAGTTTCACATTTTTTCAGTCTGGAAATCTCGTCTTTTAAACCAGGAAGTAAAATCTGTTTTTATATTCTCTTTGTAATTTAAATTTTTAGAGAATAATAGAAACTCCTACGAGGACTTTCACTATATGTGATGAGGAAAAGGTCAGTCATAAAAAAGTAAATATTTCCAAAGAGGTATAAATTTTATAAGGTTTTCTTTTCCGAACCATGACAATTTTCTCTCGTCCTCATAATCCCAGGTAATGATTATCAACTCCGGTTTGTCTTTCTTGAATAATTCTTCCACTCTCATATAAGCTTTCTTGGAAACTTTATAATATTGAAATTTCAATGTGTTATACAACTTATGTACAGAAAATTCCTGTAAACGAAAACTGCAAAAAATTCTCGCACCTTAGTGCAGGGAGGAGGTCAATCATTAAGTAAACATTTATCATGATAGTATGAAATTTCCTGTATATAGAGGAATAGAATAAAAGAATTCTTTAACTCATCTTTTAATTATACGAAGTTTCGAAGAATCGAATTTCCATACGAATCGATTGCGACGATTAATGGTCCGAAATTTTTAACATAAAGATGATATATTCTTTCAGCTTCTCCTAATTCATCAAAATACGTAGCAACAACTTTTTCTATAAATTTTGAAGCAAGAGCTCCAGCACCACCAGTAAAAAGTAAATAACATATCTTATTCCTTTTAATTATATTTCTATTCATACCTCCTTTTCCTATAATTGCTTTTACGTTATACTTTCCTATAAGTTTATCCAAAAAAAGCTCCATCCTTGAAGATGTTGTTGGTCCTATTGATAATATTCTTCCATTCTTAAATATTGGTCCTGAAGTATATATAATATGTATTCTTAAATTTTTTAAAGGTTTTTCAATTAATAACTTACACGCTTTATCTCTTAACGTAAATATTTCTCCACTTAAATATAATATATCACCAGCAGAAAAAATTTTTGGATCAAAATTTTCAATCAATACTTTTTTTCCACGCAACTCTACCTTACCATTGAAAGCAAAATCAGTATTATTTTCTCCATGTGATAAAGCATAAGCAATAGGATTACTCATCTTACTTCTAGCTCCCATCCTAACGTAAATGGTGGTATTCCTCTTTCAAATCTCGCAACTAGCACACCATTATTTCCATGAAATCTTACGATTTTTCCGTTTATCCATGTTTTTTCATTTATTTTTAACCTTACTTTTCTTCCAATAATTTTTGTTTTGAAAGGATCAGCATTCATCAATTTTATAAGCACGTTTCTGTAATCCGGATGTCTATAACTTCCTTTAAAACCAACTATCTTTGCTTTTAGATTATCTTGTGGCATAATTTTATTTTTTTTTCTTAACTTTAAAATTAAAATTTTTCCTATAAAATTATTGCAAGTTCTGCTCTTATCTCATTAAAAAATTGTTTCCTCCTAGGACAATTAATCTCATTCCAGTATCTTGCAAAACATCTCCCAATACAAACAATGCTTTTTTTCTCCATTTTATGTAGAGCAACAGTAAGTCTCTCTAAACTCACAAATGCTACTATACGGAAGAACGGTTAAAACTTAAGTGTTCCATTAAAACTTTTCTCATAATATTTTCCATCTCTTCCTCATTCATGATTTCAAACCATATCTTTAACGATTCGATCCCCTGATATATGAGCATTCCAAGACCATCTATTGTTTTTGCACCAGCTTTTTTTGCTTCTTTTAAAAATCTTGTTTCAAGGGGATTATAAACAATATCCATAACTATTAAATCTTTCCTGAAATCTTCCCTATATAGTAAGGTTTCGTTTGTATTTGGATACATACCAACAGATGTTGCTTGGATAACGATATCCATCTCTTTTATCTTTTCTCTTAGAATTTTCCTATCCAATGGAATTGCAAAGGATTTTGTACCGGTTTTTTTTCTAATCTCATCAGAAAGCTTTAACGCTTTTTCAAAGGTTCTGTTCGATATATAAACATTTGCACGATTTAAAGCCAATTGAAACGCTATAGCTCTTGCAGCCCCACCTGCCCCTAGAATTAATACGTTCTTATCCTTTACATCAATTTTTAAAGCTTTAAGTGCTCCGATACCATCGGTATTGTAACCAATCGCTTTACCATTATCTATTTTAACAACGTTAACCGCTTGAATCAATTTTGCTTCTTTAGAAATATCGTCCAAATACTTCATGATCTCTATTTTATGAGGAATTGTTACATTAAAATTTATCTCTAATGCTTTAAAACAGTTCACAACATCTTTAAGTTTTTCTTTATCAACTTTAAAAGCGAGATATACATAATTCATTCCAAATTTCTTAAACACAGCGTTATGCATAATTGGTGATAGAGAATGTTCAACGGGATTCCCTATTAAAGCTACGAGTTTTGTTTTCGCATCTATCATATTAATTACTTAATGAACTTAATGATATTATATTTTATTATACTTAATTTTGAACTTTTCAATGTTCGATATATTTTTATGAAAATAGGAATTATTGGTTGTGGAATAATTTTCCTTAATTCAAAAGCTCCTATAATTCTAAAAAATTTTATCTCCATTTCATTTTAATCCTAATCCTTTAAGTTAAGTTTCGTAAAATTCTACTTTCTACACCTTTACTTACATAAAAGCCTTTTTTCTTTAACTCATCGATTAAAGATTTTACATCTTTTATATATCCCTTTTTCTTAGCAAGAAGTAAAACACCTAGAGTTCCTATAACCTTTAACTTAAACCTTTTAGCAATTTTTCTTGAATCTTTATCATCAAGTATTATCAAATCTGCATTGTTTTCCATAGCAAGCACGATACTTTCAGCTTCACCATCATCTATATATTCTTTCAAAAATTCTGCAAGTCTTTTATCAGAGATTTCCACAACTCTTATAAAATCGGCTTTTCTTATTTCCTCAAATCCTTCCTTTTCTGGATGATATATTTCATTATAAACAGCTTTTGGAATTAGTATTTCACCGAAAAGTTCTTTTAAAATTTTAAGCCTTTTTATCTTTGCAAGAGATATTATACATGTAGAGTCCGAAACTACTTTCATAACCTTTCTATTACTCTTAAATCTTCTTCCAATTCTTCTTCATCGTAGGAAATGGGTATTTTTTCTTTCCGTAAAAGCTCTAAAAATTCCCATTTAGATAAGCCTGAAATCCTTCTCGCTTGACCAAATGATACCAAACCCTTTTCATATAATCTTAAAGCAAGTTCTTGCTTTATTCTATTCTCGAGCTCTTCCTTTGGTATCTTTATATTCTCAGGAATCTCTATGGTTATCGTTTTTGGCATATATTTTTTATCGGTTTTTAACGTTGAAAATTTTTGAACTTTTCAATGTTCGATATATTTTTATGAAAATAGGAATTATTGGTTGTGGGACAGTTTCGGAGATAATAGTTAATAATTTGGATTTACTCGATAATGTTAAACTCGTAGCATTATATGATAAAGATTATGAGAAAGCTTTAACTCTTTCAAAAATATCCAATGCAATTCCGTATAAGAATTTTCACGAATTTATAAAGCAGGATTTCAAAATATGTATCGAAGCTGCTTCTATTGAAGCTGTAAAGAAATATGCAGAAAAGGTTATAGAAAACAATAAGGACCTAGTAATATTAAGCGTTGGCGCTCTTCTTGATGAAGATTTTAGAAAGAGAATTTCCGAAAAGCTTAAAATTTATGGCAGAAAAATTTACATACCAAGTGGTGCAATCGGTGGTCTTGATGTATTGAAAGCAATTTCCTTATCAAATGTTCGTAAGATAAAATTAAGAACGATTAAGAATTCGAGAGCATTCAACAGCAATTCTTCTGGAAAGATTTTCGAAGGAGATTTATATGAAGCTATTAATAGATATCCAAGGAATGTAAACATTACAGCAAGTATTTATCTCGTATTAAATAGGAGGTTTAACGTCGAAATACTTTCGGAAAACATTGAAAAAAATGTTCACGAATTATTTGTTGAAAGCGATGCATGTGATTTATATTTAAAGCTGGAAAATAAGCCATCCAAAAATTATAGAACAAGTTATATAGCAGGATTATCGGTGATTGCGTTGCTAAAATCTTTAAACGAGAATATAATAATAGGGACATGAATTTAAAGGAAGAAATTTTAAGATTGAAAAAGGAAAAGAATGCAATAATTTTAGCACATAATTATCAAAGACCAGAAATTCAGGATATCGCAGATTTTATCGGAGATTCTTTGGAATTATCGATGAAGGCTAAGGAAACCGATGCCGATATAATAGTTTTCTGCGGTGTAGATTTCATGGCTGAGGTTGCGAAGATTGTGAACCCTGAGAAAAAGGTTTTACATCCAGAACCGAAAGCTAAATGTCCTATGGCTGCGATGCTTAAACCAGAAATGATATTGGAAGCTAAAAGAAGGTATCCAAATGCAAAAGTCGTATTATATATAAATACGACGGCTAAATGTAAAGCATATGCCGATGCAATATGTACAAGTGCCAATGCCGTTGAAGTTGTGAAAAATATAGACTCCGATATTGTAATATTTGGTCCTGATGTAAATCTCGCTTATTATGTGGAGAAAAGAACAGGTAAGAGAATAATACCTATACCTGAATATGGTCATTGTAGAGTGCATATCATGTTTGAACCCAAAGATGTTTGGGAAGCGAGAAAAAAATATCCGAATGCAAAATTACTCGTTCATCCGGAATGTATACCTGAAATTCAGGAAGAAGCAGATGAAATTGCAAGCACGGGACAAATGATAAAAAAGGCATGCTTACATGATGAATGGGTTGTTTTTACTGAGAGAGAAATGTGTTATAGATTAAGCAAGATATATCCGAATAAGAAATTTTATCCTGCTAGAGAAGATGCGATTTGTATAAATATGAAGAGAATAACACTAGAAAAGGTTTACGAAAGTTTAAAGTATGAGAGATTTGAGGTCAAGATAAATGAGGAGATAATGAAAAGGGCTAAAATTGCAATAGAAAACATGTTCAAACTCATGAAGAAATGATCGTTAAAAAACTGATACAATATTTGGAAGAAGATGTTCCATTTGAAGATATAACGAGCAAAATTTTACCAAAGGAATTGAAGATTAGAGCAAAAATTATTACAAGAGAGGATTGTATAATAGCTGGATTGGAAATTATCAAAGAACTGCTAAAATCGTTTAACATTTCCTTCAAGAGTAGATATAACGATGGAGATTTTGTTAAATCTAACGATTCCATAGCAATTTTGGAAGGGAATGCTAGGAATATATTTTTGGTGGAAAGAACTTGTTTAAATATATTATCAAGAATGAGTGGAATTGCAACAAAAACGAGAAGAATCGTAGATAAAGTTAGGAAGATAAATAAAAGGGTTATAATTGCTGCAACGAGAAAAACATGTCCAGGATTTCAATTCCTCGATAAGCTTGCGGTTGAAATTGGAGGAGGTTCAACTCATAGATATTCGTTAAGTGATATGATATTGATAAAAAAGAATCATGTAAGAATTTTAGGTTTGGAAGAAGCAATAAAAAGAGCGAGGAGATATTCAACGTTTAAGAAAATTGAGGTAGAAGTTGAAGATATAGACTCGGCAATTAAAGCTGCGGAATTAGGTGCCGATATAATAATGCTCGATAATATGGAACCTAAAAATGTTGAAAAAGTTTTGGAAGAATTAAGGAAGAGAAATTTGAGGGATAAGGTTTTAATAGAAGTATCCGGAGGAATTAATGAGGAAAATATTTTGGAATATGCAAAACTGGATATCGATATTATAAGCATTGGAGAATTAACACATAGCGTGAAATCAATAGATATGAGCTTAATCTTTGAGAAAATTTTGGAAAATGATAAAGAATGACGTCCCGGCCGGGATTTGAACCCGGGTCGCGGGATTGACAGTCCCGCATGATAGGCCGGGCTACACCACCGGGACAAAATTTAATTCGGGCCGGCGGCGATCCCGGCTTCCCACGGCCTCTCGGACCGTAGTACAACCGGGAACGCTGGCGGGCTTAACTTCCGTGTTCGGAATGGGAACGGGTGTGGCCCCGCCGCTATGGCCGCCGTACCCAATAATATTATTAAAAAATAACAAAAAAATTTTAATTACAAGAACTATTAAGTGATAAAGTTTGGTTTGAGTTAAAAATAGAAAAAGTTTAAACGAATTCAATCTCTTTTTCGTTTATCCACGTACCGTGTAAATTACAGTTTGCCATAGCAACTAGTTTTTTCTTACCAGGTTTATCGTATTTTATTGAAATCTTAACTTTAGGTTCTGAAACTACAGGTTCTAAATTTATTGAAGATAACATTCTTTCGTTTAAAAATACACTTACCCATCTTATCCAATGATTTAACTCGTTTGGATGCTTCAGAAACTCACCAACAATGATTTCAATTTCAAATGGCTCATTAACTTTCACTCTATCTGGTGCTTTAATTATAGGTACATGTTTCTTTTCAAGATCTGTTAAATTGTTCCAATCCTTAACTCTGTTTAGTTCATCTAAACTAAATTCTGCCAAATTTCTCACCTAAAAATAAAAGATTAAAACTCTTTAAATTTATCTTTACCTGCACCACAAAGGGGACATTTGTCTGGAGCTTCACCTTCTACCGTATATCCACAGACACTGCATACGAAAATCTTACCAACGGTAACATCTTTTCCTTGTTTGACTGCATCTAATGCTTTTTTATATAAGTCAGCATGTATCTTTTCCGCTTCCATAGCTCTTTTAAAACTTTTTTTCGCATTTTCTTCTTTTTGTAATTCAGCTACAGCTATATAAGATGGATACATCTCATCAACTTCAAACGTCTCACCACCTATTGCTGCTTGAATATTGTTCTCTGTTTTTCCAACTTGTCCAAGAACTTTAAGATGATTTGTTGCATGTATTTGTTCTGCATATGCTGCAGCTCTGAAGATCCTTGCAACGTTTTTATATCCTTCGTTCTCTGCAACTTCAGCAAATATTAAATATTTCATATGTGCTTGAGATTCTCCAGCAAAGGCATTTTGCAAATTATTTTTTGTCATTTCCTTCATGGTATATTTTTATAATTTTTACTATTATTTAAATTTTTTGTTCGATTTTCGTCAAATATTGTTCGAAAAAGTTTTCTTTTTTGTAAGATAAAAATAAGAAGTTTCTAGTAGGATTTTATGATTTTTAGATATAAGTTAAGATATTAAGCTTTAATTATGATTATAGGTATTTTAGCAATACAAGGAAGTGTAATAGAGCATAAAAAAATTCTTGATAACATAGGTATAAGAAATATTTATGTTAAAGATTTTGATTCGATAAAAAAAGTTGATGGTATAATAATACCAGGCGGTGAAAGTACAACTATAACAAAAATTCTTAGAAAGAAAAAGCTCGACGAATATATAAAGGAAAACGAACTCCCAACTTTTGGTACTTGTGCTGGTGCAATTGTAATGTCTAAAGAGATAATCGGTATGAATCAATACTGTATGGGATTAATAGATATGAAGATTCAAAGAAATGCATATGGAAGACAAAGAGAAAGCTTTGAAACGGAAATCGATATAAAAGGTATAGGAAAATTTTGGGGCGTCTTTATAAGAGCTCCAATAATAAGAGAGGTAGGTAAAGGTGTTGAAGTGTTATCAACGCATGAAAACAATCCTGTACTTGTAAGGCAGAAATATCATCTAGCAGCAACTTTTCATCCAGAATTAACAGATGATGCAAGAATACATAAACTGTTTATAGAAATGATAAGGTAATGCTCTGTTGCAATTTAAACGATATGAAAATTTTCGAGGTTAAATTTTTTCTTTAATAAATAATAGATTTGAATAAGTTCGTAGAGATGCTTAAGAAAGACAAGGAAACAAGAGCTAAAATAGCTGATATTCTTGCAACTGAAATCGCTTTGAAATCTAGAAAATTAATCGTTAGAGCAGTGCTTAAGGAAGTCGCTACAAAGGATGACATAAAGGAGCTTAGAAAAGAGATTAGAGAAACAGAAGAGAGATTAAAGAGAGATTTGAAGGAATACGTCGATATTAAAGTTGAAGGTTTAAGAAAAGAAATGAAAAATTTAGAGATGAAATTTAATGAAAGAATCATAAGCTCGGAGAAGAGGCTCGATATGCTTTCAAGATTTATGCTTGGAACATTTATAGGTATAATCTTAACCCCCGTTTCTATAATCTTGACGAAACTTCTTTAAACTTGCAACAGAGCAATAAGGTAAAGTAAATAAAAATTAAATTTTATGTATAAAATAGCTGTATTTAAAGGTGATGGTGTAGGTCCGGAAGTGATAAGAGAAGCGATCAAAGTTTTGAATACAATTTCAGAAATTTATGGTATAGATTTCGAATTCCTAGATTATCCGTATGGTGCAGAACACTATTTGAAAACGGGTGAAACATTACCTGACTATGTATTAGACGAGTTAAAAGAATGTGATGCCATTCTATTCTCCGCTGTTGGAGATCCAAGAGTAAAACCCGGAATTCTAGAACAAGAAATATTATTAAAATTAAGATTCCATTTTGATCTCTATGTAAATTTAAGACCAATTATAACTTTTGAGGGCGTGAAAACACCAATAAATAAAAGAGTAAGAATATACTATATAAGAGAAAATACCGAAGACTTCTATGTTGCTGCTGGAGATCATGTAAGTAAAACTAAATATACATCAAAACTTAATATAAAAAGAAACTTATATAATATTAAAATGAATATTGACATAGAATCGGATGAAGAATTTGCCTATCAAATTGGAGTCATATCTAAAAAAGGAGCTGAAAGAGTTATAAGATTTGCGTTTGAGTTTGCTAAAGAGAAAGGTCTTAGTAAAGTTACTTCCGTAGATAAAGCTAATGTTTTATCCTACATCTACAATTTTTGGAGAGATATATTTAAAGATGTAGCATCTAAATTTCCAGAGATATCATATGAATTTGTTTACGTAGATGCGATGGCAATGTATCTCATAACTAAACCCGAAAGTTTTGAGGTTATAGTCTCACCAAACATGTTTGGAGATATATTAACAGATTTAGGAGCAGCAATCCAAGGTGGTATTGGATTAGCACCATCAGCCAACATAAACCCAGAGAAAAAATTTGGAATGTTTGAACCCATACATGGTTCAGCGCCGGATATTGCTGGTAAAAACATTTCCAATCCAATAGCTATGATTTTAAGCACAGCACTGATGCTAGATTTTCTTGGAGAAAAAGATGCATCAAAAATCGTTGAAAAATCCGTATCGGAAATATTAAAAGAAGGTAAATATCTTACACCAGATTTGGGAGGAAATGCTAAAACATATCAAGTCGGAGATGCGATTTGTAAAAAATTAAAAGAAATATCAAAACAATTTTAATTTATGGTGGTATGTAGAGCTACAGAATGGCAGAGAAAGAATCTTGTAAGATGTAACCAAGATGCCAATTCATGCAAAATATGTTGCATTTTTCATATATGTAAATATAACTGGAAAGATAGAGAAGTTTGGAAGAAATGTGAATTCTTTAATAGAGGTTCCTGTAGTTATAAACCATGATTTTCATATACTTTGTTGGAACAGCAGGTTCGGGAAAAACTACATTAACGGCAGGATTTAAATATTGGTTGAATTTACAGGGTTTAGACTGTATAACAATAAATTTGGATCCAGGTGTTGAACATCTACCATATAGCTGTGATGTTGATATAAGAGACTGGATTAGACTCGACGATGTTATGCTGCAGTATAATCTTGGACCAAATGGTGCGCAGATCGTAGCAGCTGATCTGATTGCTGTTCATATAAAGGATGTTAAAAATGTTATAGAAGAGTTTAAAACGGATTATGCATTAGTTGATACACCGGGACAAGTTGAATTGTTTACTCTAAGAGAATCGAGTAGATACATCATAGATATGTTAGGTAGAAACAATTCCGTTATAATATTCTTACTCGATCCATTGGTTGCTAAAACACCAAGTGGTTTTATATCTTTACTTCTACTAGCAGCATCCGTAAGCTTTAGATTTGATCTACCGATGATGTTGGTATTATCAAAGATGGATATACTTAAGAAAGAGGAAGTTGAAAAAATTGTAAAATGGAGCGAGGATTTAGATTTGCTTTACGAGGACTTAATAAAAGAGAAAGGCATGAATGCAAGATTCTCAGAAGATTTGTTTAAAGTATTGAAGGAAGAGGGTATATATAAAAAAATATATCCAGTATCTGCAAACTTAAATTATGGTATGGAAGATATATACAATTTTATTCAACAAGTTTTCTTTGGAGGTGAAGAAATTTATTACTAGAATCTTACTGACTCCTTCTCGCTAGAGATGATGAAGATTTTTGAAGGAGACTATTCGTTTGTTTGGGAAAGAAATGTACAATGTTGCATTTGTAGCATTTAAATACTTTTGTTAACATGCTATATAACGTGAAGAAAATAATAGGTTGGAGATATATGATGTATTAACATTATAATTAACCTTGGTTTCCATCAAAAGTAATAGGATCGAAAGTATAAAAAATATAAGCAACAAAGGCATGTCAAGCATCCAAATCGAAGAAAAAATTTGCTCGTTGATAAAGTTATAACAATTATGGTTTATGTCACTTTTTGATGGGAATTAAAGTTATAATTAAACGCTCTTGCTTTGTTACAAGTTAAATAACGAATCATGAAACAAATCAAAAAATCTTAAAAAAATTTTTGCAACGTATCTTAAGAAACGTTACAATTTTTTCGTCACGTTTTTTTAAGGTTGTTGGTTGAAGAATATTATCTCAATCATGTCTTCGTTATTTGTCTTTCGATACCTATGTAAGTGAGAGGTTTTCAATCAAAAGAGTTATAAGAGCGAAAGCTGAATATGTTTACTATCCAAATATGGATTTTGAGCTGTATCATAAATTAATTCTGATATAATGGTTAAAATATTCGGGATTCAGGACAGGTGGAAATTTGTAGAAGTTTGAGGAGAATACACCAAACCTTTGGACATTATTGACCTCAACTCCTCTTTCATTGAAGAGCAAATCATCGTTTCTTTGTCTCAATCTGGGCAACCTCGAACACAGCTCATGGTTATCTTGAGCGTTATGCGGTTAGCTACAAGAGCATGTTAAGTAAGTTTTTTTTTCTTTGATTTTATTTTTATCAAATTATTATTCCTTTATCTCGAATAATCTCGAATATTGCCAAGCCACTCTAACAAAAAGAATTACAAAAAAATAATTAATTTATGTTATATTTAATCTCCTTTATAACACTGTTAATATTGTTCTTCCAAGCTTCAGCGGTAAGAAATCTGTTGGCACCTGCGAATATATAGACTGTTTGACTGCCCCTGAATACGGACTTTTTCTTGATAAACACTTTTCCTTTACTTATGTTAGCTCTTTCTTCAGATGTTGTTATCTCTGTAACAATATCACCTATACCTTCGTAAGCTTCATGTCCGCCAAGAACGATTATGTAGCGCTTTGTCTTATACTCGCTGAAGTTGCTTGCATTTGTTGGATATACCTTTATTCCGTTTTTCTTAAGCTTCTCAACAAGCTCTTTAGCTAAGCTTAAATCTATGCTGTTTGCAAGAATCACGACTTCTGGCGAGTATTCTCCACCGGCAGAAGGTGTTGGTACTACCTGTTTTACCTTACCGCCTATCGCAAAAACGCTTGTATGGTTAACTACAGCATAAACGTAGCCTTTACCGGTTGCAGAATCGTAAAATCTTCCTGCTTCGTAAACGAACAAGCCACCTCTGTTATCAGGTATCGTTTCGTTTTCATACTCTATAGTGCTTATCCAAGCAGAGCCGTTCCAGTAGAAGAGTGCTAAAGTATTTGGATCAAGGTTTTCTAACTCTTCCTTTGTGAAATGTATTTTCACGAGTATTTTACTTAAATTTCTTACAGGAGTATTGTTTTTGACTTCAATATATTTAACACCTTTATCAGCTTTTCCCAAGCTTGTACTCTTGTTTAAATCTTGATACAGAGAGAAGCTTGTTACAATTGTGGATATATTAAGAGTTGTATTCGTTAAAGCGCTTACATTTATAACGACGTCACTTGTATTTATTATTATACTCGATGTATTTGCTATTATATTTGTTGCGTTCAATTTAAGAAGCTTTACGATAGTAATGGTATATAATGGACTTTTACCAATATTTCCTGCAATATCTATACCATAAGCTCTTATGTTATATCTACCTTCCTCTAAGCTTATATTTTTCTTAAAGATTCTTCCTAAGCCTTTTAGTGAGATATTTATTTTTTTCTTGCCTGAAATTTCTATCCAAGCCTTACTAAGGTCTTCATTTGCTATTATTTTTATATAAATTTTTTTATCTTTTTCTAAGTAACTTCCATTTATTGGTGAAATCATGCTTATAATTGGTGGTAATTTATCCTCCTGAATTCTCAAAGGTAAGTGATCGACATTGTTCGTAATAAGACTATAACTATTATCACAAATACCATCGTCATCACTATCATTACATGTTTCGCTAAAACCAGTACCGTTAGGTGCTGCCCAAAAGTTTCCACCTATATAAGGTCCGCCTATTACATTTGTACCTGCATGTTTTGTGGTGTTCCAGTAATTTGTATAAATATTTCTATAGAAGCGATAGTTGTTAGAGTTATTGAAGTAATTGTTAAAAATTGAGTTATTAGCTGATGAATAAATGAATATACCGTATTCTCCACTACTTTTGATTATATTTCCGGATATTTCATTGTTATGTGAATAATAAAGAAGGATTCCTCTCCTATTGTAAGATATCTCATTGCTCTCTATGATACTATAATGTTCACCACTAAATGCAATTCCGTAATAGTTATTGCTTGAGATGTTATTGTTGCTGATGTTGTTATAACTTCCTCCTCCAGACAAAATAACGATACCATTGATATCGTTGCGAGTAATTATATTGTTTGAGATTGTGTTATTGCTTGAAGCTCTGATTTGAATGCCATCTCCGGTGTTATATGAAATATTGTTTGAAATTAATAAATTAAGGTTGCTGGACTCTATATATATACCTGCTGTATTTCCACAGTTGTTAACAACATTATTATCTTCAAAAGTGTTTTTATTACTGTATTTAACAATTACACCGAATCGTCTGTTGTTACTTATGTGGTTTTTCGTTATTGTATTGCTATCGGAATATAAGAGATAGAGGCCAGCATTGTTCCAATATCCTAATCGATTGTTATAAGAGAGATTATTATCCGTTATTGTGTTGTTATTAGAATAGTTTATATATAATCCTTTATATTTATTTGTTGTCACTATGTTATTCTTTATTATATTGTTTGATGAATTCTCAAGCTCTATACCGTTATAATCGTTAGAACCTACATAATTGCTTATTATGCTGTTGTTATTAGAATTTAAAAGCTTAATTCCATACTCATTAGAAGTTGCTACAACGTTTTCTACGCCTCCGTTTTGGGTGTTGTTAAAGTATATTCCGTAGTTCCAATCACTTATCCTTAGATTCTTTATGGTTACATTTGTATTGTCACTAATGTATATCCCATAGGTATTTGCCGAATCTATGCCGTCTATCACGTAGCCTCTGCCATCAAAAACAACATTGCTCGTACTGATGTTTATACATACGGTTTCTGTACTGTTTATTACACTACCTGTAAGCTGATAGTAACCAGATTCGACTATATTCGTGCAGGAAGATATCTCTTTTCCGATACTGAAGTAAGCTACAACACTTGAATTTACATTTCCTAAGCTGTCATTAGCATAGATTCTTATCGTATGCCTTCCATCGGTTAGATTAACCGTGTCAACATAGTAACCATTGTTAAGGCTTAAGGTTATATTAGCTATACCATCTATCTCGGCTATTACTGTATTAACTCCACTCGGATCGCTTGCAGAGATGTTTATTTGAACTACGCGTGAAAGAAGTGTCGTTCTGTTTAGAGGAGAAATTACGACTATAGTTGGCGGTGTTAAGTCGTTAAGAGCGTATAGCTTTCCGCGGTTTGGCCAGCGTGATGAACCAATGTAAATTGTACCATCGCTTCCAATTGCTGGAAAATACAATCCTTCATTAGCAGAAAATACCCACCTGAGAGTTCCGTCAGGATAGAAAGAGTAGAGTTTAGTGGAAACTGCGATATAAACGTTTCCTAGCGTATCAACGATTGGGGTTCTGTCGGTATATCTAATTGTGTAGTTCCACTTCACCGTACCGTTTGAATAGAATGCATAAAGAGTGTCCCCTAGTGGTATGTAAATTGTGCCATCTTCAGCAACCGCTGGAGTACTGTAAACATCATAATTTTGATTTGTATCTGTATAGTTCCACTTTATACTTCCATTTTCTGGATAGAGTGCATAAAGTGTGGAATAGCCATTGCTATCTGATGCACCCACATAAATAGTACCGTTCTTTCCTATGGTCACGGATTGTTTGGGATTTCCTAGGTTAATGCTCCACTTTTGGGTGCCATTCGGGTAAACAGCGTATAGCTTACCTCCACCGTTTGGATTGTTTGCTGTAATGTATATTATACCATCACTTCCAACCGCTGGTGAGGAACGATCTATCCAGTCTGCTGCTTTGAATCGCCACTTTAGCGTTCCGTTAGGATAGAGAGCATAAATGTAATCGTCATCACTCCCAAAGTATACTGTTCCATCGCTCGCTATAGCGGGTGAGGAGTCAATATCGTCATTAGTTGTGTACTTCCACTTCAAACTACCGTTGGGAAATAAAGCGTATAGGTTGTTATCTTTGCTTCCAAAATATATTGTTCCATCACTCGCTATTGCTGGAGAACTCTTTATATAAGGATAATATGAATACGTTGTATTAATTGTAAAGCTCCATTTTAAAGTACCATTTGGATAGAAAGCATAGAGTTTTTTACCTCCAGCAATATAAATCGTTCCATCTAAAGCTATTGCTGGGGAACTTTCTACATCACCTGTTGGATAATTCCACTTAATGTCAGGCTTCGCAGTTCCATTGTATTGACTCTGTCCAGTGTGGTTCAAATCATGCTGGAACATTGGCCAAGGTGAATTAACAAGTTTGGCATTAGCAATCCCTAACAGAATAATTACAAAAACCAAACCAATGATTAAGAATCTAAATCTCATTCTTCTTTACCTCCTGGAGCTTTAACTTTAATTTGGGAACAAATTCCAGTAGAAGTACAAACTTCAATTATACATTCTTTCTCAGGATACCATTTAAAACTTAGAGGAAGATTTAATAAGGATCGTGGAGGAATTTTAAGTTTCGGTACTTCTATATGTTTATTATTTATATAAATAGCATCAATTTCTGCGATTTTTTCACCTCTATTTCTTAAGCTAAGCAAGAGCTTACCATTCCTAAACTCAACGTTTTCTATTTCAATTACTTCTTCCTCTCTAGAAACTTGCTGTACAGTTCTTGAACCAAAATAGAACCCGACAATTGTAGTTGCCATGGCTATAAAAGCTGATATAATTTCATTTGTTCTCTCGTGTCTTAATAGTATAAGTATAAATAGTAGAACAACAAAAGCTATAACGAACGTTCCAGCAATTGCTCTCCGTATCTCTCCTTTATCAAGTTTTAGGTTCGAGATATATCCAAGAGATACAAGGAAAATAAAGGTTGCAAAAACAGGTAGAATTGTTATAAAGACTTCTTTTTTATCTATATTATATCCTTTTTCCTGAGAAACTTGTTCTGCATTAGCTGTACGGAAAAAAAGTAGAAACAAAACAAAGAATATAATCGAAAACATTAAAATTTTAGATTTTCTTTTAGATTTTAGCCATGTAATTTCAAAGAGTTTTATTCTAAATAATCCTCTATACACAACTTCACCATCCAATAAAATCCCACAGAAGAAGATTATAAGTAGCTTCTCTATGCTACTTACAATCAACTTCCGTGGGATTATATAGTTACTTTATTTCTAAATATTATTTAAATATTATCATATATAAATGTTTTGTCAATACAAGTTTATTAAAATTAAAATAAAAACTTAGTAATGATTATAAATAAACGGGATATAATTATATTACTTCAAGATATATTTATACTGCATATATCAATGCTTATTAAACAGTAACAATGCTACCTATCTATAGAAGAATATTAAATATTTAAAAATGATCTAAGAAATTTTGCCTTTTCAACAGCATCTTCATATAGGTTTAAGATTTCATCAGGTTTAAAGCTTCCTCTTCCACCTTTTTGTATTGCACATATCGTATCGTCTTGTTTTATACCAAAAGTTATTCTTGCATCCATTATTTCTTCTTCCTCATAACATGGATCAAGAACTATATGCTCGCCTATTTTTGCATAAGTCACTTCCAAAGGATAATTTTTTATGGGTAGACGTTTACTTGTTTTTTCTTCATATATTATTTTGTCGTCTTCTAGCTTAGGAAAACGTGCATCCATTAAAGCAGAAACTGCAGCTAAACAACATGCATCTATTAGATTCCCATCGTAATTCAACGTATAAATATCAACGTAAACAAGCCATACTTTTTCTCCCTCTGTAATACATAATCCTTCTAAATCTAAGACTTCTCCTTCTCTCAAAGCTCTATCAACAACTCTTGAAAGTTCAATACTATTTTCATCAGGTGGTCCAGGTTCAAAAGCAACAGATGCTAATGGTATGAGTTCAGTATTTATTATCAACGCACCTTCATTAGGTGTATCTGGATATGGAGAACCTATTGATAATTTAACTCCAGCTAAAACCTCAGTTTCACCGATTTTAACTAAAGCTGAACCTTCCGCTTTTTTTATAACTCCCTGTTGCACTTCGATACTCCTATATTCGTAAAATTTTCTACCATCTACTCTCTTACCTTTTTTAAGTATATCCAATATAAAATTTCTTTTAAGATTAGCTAAAATCTCATCTTTCGGTTTCATAACGTTCACCATATCTCTCATACAAAGTTTTCTTCTGTAACTCATACACTTTCATAGCACCAGAGATTGCTAGATCTAAAGCTTTCTTGAATTCATCTTTGGTTAAATTACCATCCATTTGTAATAATACAATTTCACCAGTTTTTGGAACTATAGCTACGGGTAGATCTGCCTCACCATAGTTATCTTCAATCTCAAATAAATCTAAAACTATTTCTCCATCAACTTTTCCAGCAGCACATGCAGATACGAGATCTTTCATTGGAATACCAGCATCAGCTAATGCTAAACTTGCTGCAACAATACTAGCACATCTAGTACCACCGTCACTCTGTAACACTTTTATATATACATCTATCACTGTCTGTGGAAATAGGTGTAAAAATATTACGTTTTCTAAGGCTTCTCTAATAACTTTGCTTAGCTCTATACTTCTTCTATCTGGTCCAGGTTTTTTTCTTTCTTTAACTGAGAACGTTGCCATGCTGTAAATACATCTAAGCATTGCTTTATCCGGTTTAGCTAGATGTTTGGGATGCAACTCTCTAGGACCATGAACAGCACAGAGTATTTTATTTCCACCCCATTCTAGATATGAGGAACCATCAGCGTTTTTTAACACGCCTACTCTCATTTTTATTGGTCTTAAATCATATAATCCACGACCATCTAATCTTTTCCCATTTATTATCATTCTTTCAGGCTTTCCAATCTTCATAAAATCACCTATTTTGGGATTTCTCTTTTTTCAATAATTTCTTTTACTCTATCTGTTAGTCCTGAAGTATGGGCATTCTTAACAATATATTCTATTATCTTCTCTGCATAAAGGACATCGTCAACATTTCCATTCAACCATATTCTGCCATTTTGTGCTACAATTATTGATATCTTGAGTTTTTCTTTTAACATTTTAATCATGGAAGATTTTCTTCCAATTATTCTAGGAACCTTTACTGGAGGAATTTCTATCAATCTACCTTTTTTCAAAATTTTTACTCTTTTATCTTTAAGTGATAGAACGGCTTTTCTTTCTCTACCAAATTCTTTAACAAGTATGTAAGCAACAGTACCAAGAGGGAGGAGTTTCCTTAAATCTTCTTTAGGTAAATCGATTGGTCTTAAAAATTCTTCAACTGGTAAAATGCCTATATAAGGAGAGTTTATATCAAATATCCAGTTTGAAAATTCTATATCTTTTACATATCCTATTATTAGATCACCAGGTTTTGGAATATATTTTCCTGCTAATGGTATTATTTTTTTATAGTTTTGATTTTCCTCTAGTAATCCATATATTGAAGAATAGTATGAATTATTAATCCTATAAAATAAACCTTGTACCTTAACATTTTTTCCAATAAATTCTCCAGGTATTATTACCTTCCTCTCCATTTTTCAACACCTTTACTCTCCAAAAGTTTACTTTCAACATTACCTCTTGTTGCATTTGAAATTTCGCGTAGAAATTCATCCACAACCCCAGCCGGCACTTCGATCAAAAATAAATAATATTCGTTCCTCCATTCATCTTTAATTAGATTACCATAATTTTTTATAATATTATAAACCTTTGCATAATAATTTGCAGGAATTTTACAAGCTATGATTTTATACTCTAATTTTATTGGCAGGATGAATCTAATTGCTTTTAAAACGTTAGGAATTTGTTTCTCAGCATCTTTGAACGGATCAATGTTTATCTTCGCCTCCTCGATCGCTTTCTCGATTCTTTCTGGTGGATGAGGTGTATTTGTTTGAGGATTAATAGCGTATCTTGAAATAATGTAAGCAATTTGTTTCCTTTTAGCTTTGATCAATTTTCTTCTTTGATCTTTTGTTAATTGAATTTCTCCCTTTTTAATTATTGTTTCAGCAATTTTAACTATGTCCGTAGTTCCGAATGCTTTTATCAAGCTTTCCTCACTAACTCTAATACCTTTTCTTGCATCTTTAAATACTTCTTCAACAACTAATGCTTTGGTTATGTCTTTTTCTTTTCCTAGTTTTATATTAAAGGCTACATCGGGATCAACATATATCTCAAATCGCTCTTTTCCGATATCAATTCTTGCTATTACAGCTTTTTCCAGACTAGTCATTCTTTCTTTTCTTCTTTTATCTTCTTATACATTTCTATATATCTTTTGATTTCATCTTGAGAGAGTTTTTTAAAACCAGAAGGTTCAATTATTGCAATTTCAACGTTTATTTCAGAAATTTTCCCATCCGTAACTTTATCTAAAGCTTTTAAACCAAGTATTATTGCTTCTTCTTTTGTCATGTTATCCTTGTATTCTTTTTCAAACAATTCCATACATGTTTCACGACCTATTCCTATGGCTGTAGCTTTGTACTCGAGTAATGCACCACTGGGATCCGTTTCAAAAAGCCGTGGTGTATCTCCACTCACTCCAGCAATTAGTAAAGAAATTCCAAACGGTCTTACACCACCGTGTTGAGTATAAACCTGCTTGTAATCACATATTCTCTTTGCAAGTAATTCTACATCGATCTCCTCGTTATATAGAAGTCTATAAACCTGCGCCTCAATTCTAGCTCTATCAATCAATACTCTACCATCTGCAACTAATCCAGAAGTTACTGCACCAATATGATCGTCGATCTGGAATATTTTTTCAATACTTCTAGGTTCTATAAGTTTGGAAGTAACTCTTTTATCAACGATTAATATTACACCATCTTTAAATTTTATTCCAATTGAAGTAGTTCCTCTTTTTACAGCTTCTCTAGCATATTCAACCTGATATAATCTTCCTTCTGGACTAAATACTGTTATTGCTCTATCATAACCCATCGCAGGAAATGGTTGCACG
>JALTZH010000035.1 GCA_027051265.1 archaeon
GGATACCTTGCATTAATGCTTTCAATTTTCTTCCTTTCAGACATTATTACTTTTATAGAAGATCTCCAATCTAATTTTAATAGAAATGCAGATAACGTTATATACATAGCAGATAATCTTGCAGGAATATAATTTATAACTGTATCCATAGTTGCAGAAAAGAATCCAATGTCTCTAATTTTTTCATATTTATAACCAAAAGCACTATCTAAAGTGTTTGTTAATCGTTGAAACAATGCACCAAATGGTCCTAAGATAGAAAAGTAGAAGAGTGGAGATACATAACCATCGACAAGACTTTCAGCAGCAGATTCTATGGCTGCAGATATCGTATGCTTATCATCTAAACGATAGACATTTCTTCTAACTAGTTGTTGCACATAAAACTTTGCTTTATCACTATTTCCATATACAAACGATTTATAAGCGTTGTTTAACGTATCTATTAATAGTTTTGCTGAGAATGAAAACTTCAATATTATACTCAAAAAAATTATTTCTAAAATTTTGTTTAATTTAAATATATTATATAATATATAAAATAAAAAAAGATGTAATAAAATTATAATAAACCATACAACAACACCATAAATTTTGGTAGCATAAGGTTTAAATAATTTAAAAGCTAATTTGAACGAAGTATATACAGGATGTATCTTTAATAGCAATCCTCTATGAAAAGGATAAATAAAATCTAGTAGAAAAGCTAAAAGTAATATGTATATCTCTTTCATAATTAAAATACCAGATAATAGCTTAAAGAGAAGTATAACATCAATCTCAATCTCTAGCTTAGAGAAACTTACTTAACGTAAAGGTAAATAAGAGCTTAAAGATAATTCCTAAAGCTGATAATTTGAAGTTAACTCGACTTATGAAGCTGAATAATTCCAATTAACAAGGTAGAATAAAGTTTAACCCCTTTAAGTTGAGATCAGTTAAATTCTTCTAATTTCTTCACAATTCTACAATTAATGAATACTATATATGATTGAAAGATATCGGAAACGTATCATACCTGTTGTAGATATTAAGAATGGTAAAGTTGTTCATGCAAGAAAGGGAGAAAGAGAAAAATACAAACCTCTTAAAACTAAACTTTCTCCTAGAGCTGATCCGATAGAATTTGTGAGAAAATTACCTTTTAATAGAATATACGTTGCCGATTTAGATTCGATTCTTTATAAAAAACCTAACCTAAATTTACTTAAAGAAATTATGAAAATGAGAAATGTTTTGCTTGATATAGGAATTGAAACATATGAAGAATATGTTAAGTATAAGAGTATGTTCAACTGTGACGTTATAGTTGCATCCGAATCTATTAAAAACGAGAATGAACTAGAAAAAATTTCCAAAACTAAAGGACATCCATTGTTTAGCATAGATATTAAAGATATGAAAGTTATATCAAATTTTTTACCTAAGAGAATTGAGGAAGCGTATTTTTATCTGAAAGAAAATTTTGGTTTCAAAAGGTTTCTGTTCATAAATTTGACTTGTGTTGGAACTTTATCGATGAAAAATTTTGACAAGTTTAACTTTCTTAAAGAAGAAAACGTTGAAAAATATTACGGTGGAGGTATTAATTCAGACAGTATTGAAAATGCTTTTAAGATTTTTAATTTTTTATTAATAGGTACATTGTTGTACAATAATTGGAGGTTAGATTGAATGTCTTTGAAACCGTTAGATGTCGTGCATAACGCTTTAGATTCGCAAATAATCGTACTACTTAAAGATGGTAGAGAATACAGAGGAATATTAAAAGGATACGATATACATATGAATCTAGTATTGCAGAATGCTGAAGAACTTAAGGATGGTAAACCTATTAAAAAACTCGGATTAATTGTTATAAGAGGAGATAACATAGTTTATGTCTCTCCACCAGGTGGATTCAAATGAGTAAAGGAACTGCATCTTTTGGTAAAAGAAATAAAACATTGCATATAAGATGTAGAAGATGTGGTAGAAAATCTTTTCATAAAAAAAAGAGATATTGTGCTGCATGTGGCTTTGGTAGAAGTAAAAGGTTAAGAAGATATTCATGGCAAAACAAAAAATTAAACGGTATTAGATTAAGATAATGTGTGGAATTGTTGGTATTTATTCAAAAAATAAAAACGTTTCATACTTAATATATTATGCGTTGTTAACACTTCAACATCGTGGACAGGAATCATGTGGCATCGTAACAAGAACAGAAAATGGTTTTAAAATTTATAAAGGAATGGGGTTGGTTACAAGTGTATTCCATAAGGGGATATTAAACAGTTTAGATGGTTACGTAGGAATAGGACATACGAGATATTCAACGACAGGTAAAAGTTCTATCGAGAATTCACAACCAATAATGTTAAACTTTTCATTAGGTAAACTAGCTATAGTTCATAATGGAAATATTGCCAACGCTTATCTTCTCAGAAAAGAATTAGAAGAAAAAGGACAAGTATTTTTAACAACAACAGATACTGAAATAATAGCTCATTTAATAATAAAAAATTATATTGAAGAAAAAGATATTGTTGAAGCTATAAAAAGAGCATCAAATATCCTAATAGGATCATATTCGTTAATTATTTTAACCGATGAATTCCTGATTGGTGTTCGAGATCCGTATGGTATAAGACCTTTATGTCTTGGAATGGATAACGATACAATAATATTAGCTTCAGAAAATGTTGTATTCGATGTTTTAGATAAAAACTTCATTAGAGATATAAGACCTGGAGAAATCTTCGTAATTGATAAGGATGGAAATTATTACAGTTATTACTTGAATAAAAAGAGGAACGCGTTTTGTGCCTTTGAATACATATACTTTGCTAGAGCTGATGCAATGATAAATGGCATCTCCGTTTATAAAGTTAGAGAAAAACTTGGAGAAATAATGGCAAGAAAAGATACGGTTATTGCTGATTTCGTATCACCTGTACCAGATTCTGCAATACCTTATGCAATAGGTTATTCGAATTACAGGGGAATTCCTTATAGAGAAAGTCTTATAAGGAATAGATATGTTGGAAGAACATTTATAATGCCTAAACATTCTGAAAGAAAAATTGCTGTAAGATTGAAATTGAATCCTATAGCACATGAAATAAAGGATAAAAGGATAATACTTGTCGATGATAGTATCGTTCGTGGAACAACTTCTAGAAGAATAATAAACATGTTAAAAAGGGCAGGTGCGAAAGAAGTACATTATAGAGTATGTTCTCCAATGATTATATCTCCATGTTTACTAGGAATAGATATGCCAACAAAAGAAGAATTGATTGCAAGTAATAAAACCGTTGAAGAAATTAGAAGAGAAATAAACGCTGACTCTTTGATGTATTTAACCGTAGATGAACTGGTTGAAGGAATTGGATTAAGTAAAGAGGAATTATGTTTAGGTTGCTTTACGGGAAAATATCCAATAGATGAACTTGAAAGTATCATTAAACTCATACCAAAAGATATATTTCTATACAACAAATAGTTTTAAACTTAAAGTTGCAAAACATATTTTTAAAGATTTAGCTTTAGATATAGTAATGGTTAAAAAGAAACTAAAAGAATTACAAACCATGAATATTCTGGAGAATGTTAAATTTAAACTGAAACAGGTTGATAAATTACCAGCAATCGTTGAAGATTCGGGACTCTTCATAAAGAATCTTAGAGGATTTCCAGGGACGATTACTAAATACGTTCTTAAAACAATAGGATTTAGTGGTATTCAAATGTTGCTAAAAGATGATACGTTTTCATATTTTATATCAGTAGTCGGTTATAAAGATTTAGAACTTGAAAAATATTTCATAGGAAAAGTTACTGGTATGTTAAAGAAAAATCAGAAAAGTATTGATGAAGCCTTTATTCCTACAGGAAGTAATAAGAGTTTTGCAGAAATGAATTTAGAAGAATTTGTAAAATATTCTGATATAGGAAGATCTCTTACAAAACTTAAACGCTTCTTAGTTCAAATTTATAAGTTACAATGTTGCGATGAGGAAAGATTTGTAGAGCAATGAGGAGCGAAACGTTTATAACTGTTAATTACTTCGTTGCAAGTTCAAAAAACAATTATAGGAAGCAATAGGAAAAGTTACGTCATTCTTAAAACGTGTCGCAGAAATATATTCTTTCGAATTGTAACGGAGTAAAACCTTCCAATTTGTTTACGATTTCATATCTTAGTTCCCATCAAAAGCAATATGATCGAAAGTATGAAAGTTCGTTGGATATAAGCAAAGAAGATACGTCATGCATCCGAAACGAAGAGAAGATATACTCTTTGATAAAAATTATAGGAACTATAGCATATGTTACTTTTGATGGGAACTAAGGTAAAATTAAACTTATAATGGAAAATTTTCAAATGTTAGAAAAAATATATTTTCCATGAAAGAAAAATTAAATCTGATTAAGGAGATCATACTAAACATTGCAAAAAAACATAACATAGAGATAGATAGGATCATTCTATTTGGCTCAAGGGCGAGAGGAGATTACAGAGAAGATTCCGATTGGGACATATTAATAGTTACGAAGGAAAAGATTGGTTGGAAGAAGAGAAAGATATTTTTGGGGGATATCTTAAAAATTTTTGCAAAGATTAAGATTAGAGTGGAAATATTAATAGTAGATCTGGAAACTCTAAATGAATATGGAAAATGGTGGGGCTTTGTGCATTACCATGCCGTAAATGAAGGAGTAAAAATATGAGGAAAGATGTCGAAGAATTTCTTAAATCTGCAGAAGAAGATTTATCAGCCGCAAAAGAATTATTGGAAACTAAAAAGTATAGAATTACCGTTTTTCATTGCCATCAAGCCGTTGAAAAATGTTTAAAAGCTTACTTATTAGAGAAATCTGGTAAATATCTATTTACTCATTCGATATATGAGCTGATAGAATTGGCTACGGAGTTGGATGCGGATTTCGAATATCTGTTTGATATAAATGCTCAGGCATTGGAGGAATACTATACTGGAGCAAGATATCCGCCATTACTAAAAGTCTCGGAAGAAGAGGCTAAAGAAGCTGTTGAGATAGCTGAGAAAGCCAGAGATTTTATTTTGAGAAAGATTAAATTGAAATAATAACTCCTTTATAAAAGATGACTGTGTAGGTAGATGATATTGCGTTTATTCCTACAGGAAGTAATAAGAGTTTTGCAGAAATGAATTTAGAAGAATTTGTAAAATATTCTGATATAGGAAGATCTCTTACAAAACTTAAACGCTTCTTAGTTCGAATTTATAAAAATGGATAACTACTTTAACTTAAAAATTTTTAAGAGATATCTAATAAAGTAAGTTACAGTATTGCTAAGGAAGTTCCGTTCTTCAGGATGAAAATGAATTGGAGAGGTAGAGCAACGATGAACAAAACGTTTATATGATAAGATTGTTCAAATATCTCGCTTACGGTATAGGTTTTCTAATCCAAATTGATGACAATGTAGACTTAGAGAAGCTGAGAGAAGAGGCTTTAAGAACCGGCTGAAATAAAAGCCAATATAGGTCGAATGTCTGTGATATCCTTAGAAGCATAAGCTTCCCCGTTTAGAATCCTTGCACTTTAGAGTGGGGAAAAGGTCGATGTAAGAAATATTCTCGCAATTTATTGATTCTTTTCTTTTTTCTCAGAAAGGATAGCTCTTAACCAGTTTTTTATAACTTTTCTACTGTTTAAAAATGAAACAATATTCCAGTTATGTTTTTTAGATCGCATAAATAGTTTTTCATAACTTACCTTATAGTTTTTTGTTGAAAGAACTGTTTTAATTAAGAGATTGTTATTAGATTTTGTATTAATTAAAATTTGTTTCTTATACACATCTGACGCTGCCGACGA
>JALTZH010000036.1 GCA_027051265.1 archaeon
ATAATATATTGTCAATAATTCTACCAAACCAGATAAATTTAATGTTTTTAAATCTTTTAGCAATTCTGTAAAAATCTTCAACACCTTTTCTTTTGATAAAAATTCCAACACTAAATACAAGTATTTCATCTTCATTGAGATTAAGAAGTTCTCTACCTTTTTTTCTTTTACTTTCAGAGAATTTAAACCTCTCGTAATCAATGCCATTACTAAGTACGTAAATCTTTTTGTTTATTCCATGCTTTAGTAGAATTTTTTTACAATAGTTTGATGGCGCAATTAGAGCATCTGCAACGTTATAATATAATTTTAAATATTTAGATGTTATGTAATCAAACTCCGTTATGTAAAAACTATTCTTTAAGTCTTCAGGTGTTGTATGTGTTGAAATTATAACTTTCTTTCCTCTTTTTTTAGCTCTATTAGCAATTTCAAACGATTCTAAACCAATGGTATGTAGATGTATAATATCATAATTTTCTGAGATATTTTTAACATCAATTCCTTTCAACTTTAACATTTTAACACTGTTTTCATAAGCTCTATAAATTCCACTATTTTTTAAGATATTACTGAACTCTAAATATACGCATACCTTCATCCAATATAATTATACTTTATTATTAAAATAAAATATTTTATTTTTTTAAATATTTAACGATAAAATCGAATATCTTTTCAGCAACGTTTATCTTTTTATCTCTGTTTATTTCTCTTACTTCATCTTTCGAAACTAGAATAACTTCCGTTTCATCACTTCCTATTATATCTTTTGAAACGTCATTTGCAACGACAACGTTCAAATTGTATTTTTTCATCAAATCCTTAGATTTCTTTACGACTTCATCTTTCGGTAAATTGTATACAGCCTTGAATCCAACTTTAAAAATATCAATATTCTTTACTTCTTCAAGTATCTTTTTCGTTGGTATTAATTTAATAATTCTCTTACTATTAGATGGGAGTTTATAGTTGTGGAATTCAGGCTTAAAATCTGTAACAGCTGCAACCGATATAAATATATCAAAATTTTCAATCTCTTTTCTTACAGCAGAGAGCATATCTTCAGATGTGTTAACAAAAACTCTATCAAAATATTCTGGTATTTCTATCTTAACATGTCCATGAATTATTTTTACCTCCGCTCCTCTATAAAATGCTTCCTTAGCTAAAGATATACCGGTTTTACCTGATGATAAATTGGTTATAACTCTTATTGGATCAATATACTCTACAGTTGCACCTAATGTTATTAAAACCTTCCTATTCTTTAAATCTTTCTTATTATAACACTTACGAATTGTAAAATCAACTATATTATCAATTCTAGCCATTTTTGCAGAGGATTCTTCAATTCTTGGATAGATTATTTCAAATCCGAGTTCTTTAGCTTTCTTTAAAATTTCAGAAAATACTTTATTTTGATACATTTCTTCATGCATTGCTAATGCTATAATCGTATCATTAGGATTTGATGAAAGAACTAATGCTGTTACAGGATTATCAGCAATTCCATTAACTATCTTAGATAATGTTGTCATAGTACATGGAGCTATTACGATTGCAGAATATTTTCTCAAATGCTCTACTTTTCCAGTAAGTTCTGTTATTACATCATTTCCGGTTGAAAATTCCATAGTATAAGGGTGGATTATCTTCATAGAATCTTTTGTCATATAAGCAAATACTTCAGCACCATGTCTTCTCAATTCTCTCGCAATCAATGGCGATAGGATCGCAGCAATACTACCAGTTACACAAAGAGCTATCTTCTTGTTTCTGAGTTTATCTGTTTTCTTCATTAACATAAAAAATAATAAAAGTTTTCTTGCTTAAGTAGATTAACATAGGAAATTATCTACAAAATGTAACTAGCAAAGTTTTACTTCTTAACTTTATTCTTATCCTAAAATCAAGAAGTCTAATTATAAGAATAAGCTTGAAAAGGTGATCTTTATAAATTTATAACTTATTACATGCGCTTAAACTTTACTACAACCTAAAAAGTAAAACTTGGTACGACTTTATCAAATGAAAAAATAATTATGAAAGTTGCAATTGCACAAATAAATATCGTACCTGGTGATAGAGAGAGAAACTTAAAGAAGTCAATAAAAATTATAAAAAAAATAGATGCTGACGTAATAATATTTCCTGAGTTATTTACAACAGGATTTTATTATAAAAATCTTGACGTGGAAAATTTTAACGATACAATTAAAAAATTGAGCAACAATTGTAATAATAAAATAGTTATAGGTACGATAATAGAAAAAGAGGGTAATCATTATTATAACACGATGCTAGTTATATCTAATAAAGGTTTAATTGAGAAATATAGAAAGATTCATTTATTTTTTAGAGAGAGGAAGTATTTCAGAAATGGAAACGAGTTAAAAGTATTTAAATATGAGAACTTTGTAATAGGTTTAGCAATATGTTATGATATAAGGTTTCCGGAAATGTTTAGGAAACTTTTAAAAATGGGTGCAAATACTTTTATAATTTCTGCAGCTTTCCCTTTGAAAAGAAAAGATCATTGGGAAATATTACTTAAAGCAAGAGCTATTGAGAATCAAGCTTACGTAATTGCATGTAATAGAATAGGTCGTGATCTTGATGAAGATTATGCTGGAACATCGATGATTATAGATCCATGGGGTAACGTGCTAAAAAAAGCATCAGATGATAAGGAAGAAATATTATATGAAAACTTAAAATATGAAAGAATTCTAGAGATTAGAAACAATTTTCCAATACTTAAAGATATAAAGCTATATTAATTTATATACTTTTTTTAATAAATTTTACGCACTCTTTATTATAACTAATTTTTATGAAATTTAAAGTATTAATAGCTGATCCTATTGAAAACGATTGTATAAAAAAACTTAAGACTTTTGCAGAAGTTAAAACGTTAAGTGATAAAAATAAATTGAAAGAGGAAATTAGAGATGCCGATGTTGTTATTGTAAGAAGTGCAACGAAAATTACTAAAGAAATTTTGGAAGAAGCTAAAAACTTAAAAATAATCGCAAGAGCAGGTGTAGGTGTTGACAATATCGATTTAAATGAAGCAACTAGGAGAGGAATTCTTGTAATAAATGCACCAGATGCTTCCTCAGTATCTGTAGCTGAGCATACAATAGGTTTAATGATCGCTTTGGCAAGAAATTTAATACATGCAAATAACAGCTTAAAAGAGAAGAGATGGGAAAAAAAGAAATTAAAAGGAATTGAATTAAGGGGAAAAACTTTAGGAATAATTGGTTTAGGTAGAATTGGATCTCAGGTTGCAAAAAGAGCAAAAGCTTTTGATATGAAAGTGATTGCATATGATCCATTTGTCTCAGAGAACTATGCCAGAAAACTTGGTGTAAAATTGGTTGATTTGAAAACATTATTGAAAGAATCGGATTTCGTATCAATACATGTCCCTCTTACCGATAAGACAAGAAACATGATTACAAAGAGAGAATTGTTGTTGATGAAAAAGACTTCCTTTTTAATAAATTGTGCAAGAGGTGGTATAGTTAATGAAAGAGATCTCTATGAAATTCTTAAGGAGAAAAGAATAGCAGGTGCAGCTTTGGATGTTTTTGAAAAAGAACCACCGTTTGATTCTCCTCTTCTTGAATTGGACAACGTTATAGTAACACCTCATATCGGAGGAAATACCGTAGAAGCTCAGAAATCTGCCTGCATGATTGTATGTGAAGACATAGAGAGAATTCTTAATGGAAGACCTCCAAGAAATTCTGTTAACTTTCCAACGATAGATAAAGAAATATTGGAACGTCTTAAGTACGTGATTCCTTTAGCTGAAAAGGTTGGTGTATTTATCCATAGAATAACAGATGCTGAAATCAAGAAAATAGAAGTATTTGTTAATGAAGATGTTGAAGAAGAAGATCTCAAAATTATAACAAATGCGATACTTAAAGGTTATTTATCAAATATTATTAGTACTGGTGTCAATATATTAAACGCAAGAGTTCTTGCATTAAATAGAGGAATGGAAATCATCGAAGGAAGAAAGGAACTAAGATTTAACGGTATGCATACGATATTGGTAAGGTTTATGGAACATGAATTAATAGTTGGTTGTCATTATGAAGAACAAAGAATCTTGGGATTTGACGGATACAGTTTCAACATGCCGTTTGAAAAAAATATATTGATAGTAAAGATTGAAGATCGACCGGGAATGATTGGTAAAGTAACAACGTTTTTAGGAAATAATAACATAAACATTGCATATCTTCAAGTAAGTAGAAAGAAGAAAATAGATGAGCAAATGATGATAATAATTACTGATCAAGAAGTAAGTAGAAGTCTTCTGGAAGATTTAAAAAAGATTTCTGGAATTAAACATGCAAGATTTTCAAGATTATAATCGTGATAAAATCTTTGAATTAGTAAAAAGTGTAAGTAAGAGAAAATTAAAGATAAAAGAATTTGTTGAATTGATAAAATTTTTTACGAAAGATCCAGAAAATATAAGAAAAATTATCGAAGATTCTATAAATCAAGGCTTAATAAAAAGAAATGGTTCCGAAATAATTATATTAAAACGAAATAAAAGAGTAAGGATTATAAAAGAAAGGTGTAACGATTATTGTAGAAGATGTAACAGGAAAATTGTTAATTGTCATTATGTAATGTTACATAATTTAACCCTTGGCCCTTATGGGTCTGAATGTGTGAAAAAGTTTTTTATATAAATTTAAAAAGCAAAACTTGGTACTCTTTGTGTAACCTTTGATATATCTCCTTCCTTAGAAACATCAATTATATTTTCACCTATTTGTTCAAATTCTTTATCATGCGTAACTATTATTGCTTGTGGAATATCTTTAAGATCTCTCAATATGTTTATCAAGCATTCCTTTCTATTTGTATCAAGATGTATCGTTGGTTCATCTAGAATTATTAACTCCATTTTAGATGCAAAAAGTCTCGATATTGCTAATCTAAGCGATAGTGCAAGAGCTATTTTTTCTCCACCACTTAAAGAATCCATTGTTTGCTTACCTTGATCCTTAAATATCACAATGTTTAAATCTTCATCTATTTTAATATCGTTAAATGGAATATTGAATTTTTTATAAAAATATTTGGTATAATCTTCAATAAGTGGGATATACTGTTCTCTTATTCTTCTTTGTAAATTATTCTTATCGAAAACTTTTCTAATACGATGAAGGAATCGTATAAATCTCTCTAATGCTTTTTTTTCTTCAATTTTTTCTTTCAACTCTTTTAACTTTTCTTCAAGCTTTAAAATAGAATCTCTTTCGTTTTCAATTATACCTTCAATTTTTGAAATCTTTTCACCAATTTCATGACGTTCATTCTCAATCTCTTCATATTTGTTCCTCAACTTTTTATATTTTGTTTCGAATTCTTTTTCATCACCAACAATAGTAGTTAAGCTTTTCATTTTGGTTTCAACTTCATTTCTTTCGTTGATTAACGATTGTAAAGATCTCTCTTTCAATATTTCCATACATGAAATATATCTGTTATAAATCGGTTGTAACTTTTTAAGTTCATCTTCAATGTTTCTTTTTTCATTCTCTTTTTCTTTTAATATTTCATATATATTTTCATTAATAGTTTTTATAAGGTTATCGATCTCTTTTTTCAAAGTCTCTTTCCTATCTATTAACAATTTTATATAGTCAACGTTATATTTCTCCAATATATTTCTTTTACTATCTAATTCTTTTAGTTTAAATTCTATAACTGTAATTTCTTCTTTCAAAGCTGATAGCTTTTCTCTTAAGGTATTTATTGTTGAAATCTTTTCTTCAATAATCTTTTTCTTCGTAGC
>JALTZH010000037.1 GCA_027051265.1 archaeon
GGATAACATTCTCATAACTTTAATTCTTCTCGAACCAATATGAAATTCTTTTGCAGTTTTCATAAGCTTCAGAAAAAAGTTTATATGATCTTTTATATCTATTAGAATTTTTTTCTCCGTTCTCTTTTCTCCTCTAAGTTTTTTAATATCTTCAAGCGTAATTTTTGATTCTATTAATCTGCAGTATTCTTCCAAAGCTTCTTTAAAGGTTTTAGAATTCCTCTCTCATATATTGCTTTAGCCCAAAACCTACATACCCTTTATGAAATAGATAATAATGATAATATTTTTTCTCACAGCTGTGAAGGTTTACAATTTAATTATAAATCTATTCCATAATTTCGCACCTTTATAATAAGAACTTCACGATTTTAAAATCTATTAAATAGAGGTGAAAATCTCAAATCTAAAAACGTCAATTGTTTTATCTTAGATTTCTTCTCGCCCTTATTTTTGTCAAAGTTACTTGTAACAGCTCTTCACATTTATTTTTTTTATGAATTTTTTTATGAAAAACGATAAAAAAACATTTAATAGTACAAACGATGAACTCCTTCAAAAGATTGAGAGTTTAGATAAAAAGCTTGAAGAGCTGAATTATAAATTAAAATATATATTAGTTTGCATGAAATATTGGATTAGATGATATCCAAAATTATAGGTTTGGAAAGATGTCTCATTGCAGATGGCGGGACTTGATAAACCTTTTCTTCTATCCTCCTATCTATTAGTACAGGAACTTTCTCTTTTGAAAAAGTTTTACACTTTCTACATCTATAACCTTTTCCTCTACCAATTGATTCCATCTTTTTATTACATATAGGACATCTTGGATTTTCTAACTTGTATCTGTTTAATTTTAAAATCTCTATTTTTTCAAGATTTATCGTATTTGGATATGATTTAACACTTCCATAGGCTATTATTTCATCATTAGCTCTGAGTTCCTTTATTATTTTTCTAAAACTTTTGGTTGGTTCATATGCTGCTAAGTATATCACATCGTATCCATCCGTAGCTTTTACAATAATATGTCCTCCTTGTATAATTTTGGGATTATCAATAATCTTTAATCTTATTTTAACAGAGGAATAAGGTTTTATATCTTTTATTCTAGATATTTCTAGGTAATGGGAATCCGTTGCTTGATTTGTTTTGTAGATCATTATTCGTTCTATTTCTTCATAACTTATTATCATCTCAGATGCTAGCTTAAGGATCTCTGGATTAACCCCTCTTATTCCATAAAGGATAGGGCATGGAGTATGAGGCGTTATCAAAACCCTATCATTCTCGTAATCGTAGTTGTTAAAAGTAAACGGGAACGTTTTTTTATCCATCATAATAACAGATTTCCTATCTATTTTTCTTGGTTTTCCCCAGTTTTCTTCCTTTCTATATGCTATTAATTCAAAGGTTTTATTTCTTAAATCCGCTCCTATAGCTGCTAAAGCTCCGATTATACCTCGTCCGTTTTTAATTTTATAATAGAGAACATTATGTTTTTTCAATAAAAATTCTGCATAAGAAATTTCAACAACCTCTCTCAAAGCTTTGTAATAAAAATCTACAAAATCTTTTGGTATATCATCTCCTTCATATATTACGATACCAGGATTTGTGTTTATATCTTCGATTCTTGAATATCTTTTAACAATTTCAAGAGTTACATCTTTAACATAATTCAAACAACCATTATCCAAAACTAAGCATATCGCAGCGTTTCCTCTAGTTTTATATGGAATATTCGGGTTTAATCTTATCAATCTCGCTTCTATTACATCATACCTTTTTGAGAGTTTCTCGTACAATAAAGCGGCTATGTATGTTGTGCACATTCCTTTATTTGAATCCGTATCATCTATTCCTATAAAAATCATAAAGAAAAAAACTTGATTAACATCGTTTCAATTTATTTTATTTTTTTTATTAAAATATGGCAAAAGCAGTAATTGAAGCATTGGTAGAAGGAGGTAACGTATCTCCAGGACCACCACTTGGACCTCAACTCGGTCCATATAAAGTTAACGTATCTGAAGTTGTAAGAAAGATAAATGAAAAGACAAAAGAATATAAAGGATTAATGGTTCCTGTTAGAATAATAATCGATTTAGATACGAGAAAGTTTGAAATAGAAGTTAAAACACCACCTACTTCTCAACTTATACTTAGAGAACTCGGATTAGAAAAAGGATCGGAAAAAGCAAAGCATAAGATTGTTGGAAACATAACTCTCGAACAAGTAATAAAAATTGCAAGAATAAAAAGAAAACAAAGTTTAGCAAAAAATCTAAAAGGTGTAGTTAAAGAAGTTCTTGGTACTTGCGTCTCTATGGGAATAACCGTGGAAAACAAGGATCCAAGAATTGTTCAAAAAGAGATCGATGAAGGCAAATATAATATACCGGAGGAATAACGATGAATAAAGAAGGAATAATTAAAGCAATAAAAGAAGCAAAGGAAAAGAGCAAGAAAAGAAACTTTGTACAAACCGTTGAGTTGATAATACATCTACGTGATATTGACTTAAAGCGTCCTGAAAATAGAATAATCGAGGAAATTGAACTCCCTTACGGAAAAGGTAAAGATTCAAAAGTTGCATTATTTGCTGATGGTGAACTAGCAATAAAATCGAAGGGTATTGTTGATAGAGTAATAACGAAGAGTGAAATGCTTGAAATTGCAAAAAACAAAAGAGAAATTAGGAAGCTTGCAAAAGGATATGATTTCTTCATAGCACAAGCGGATCTCATGCCCATTATAGGAAGACATTACGGACAATTCCTGGGACCAAGAGCAAAAATGCCTAAAGTTGTACCTCCTAACGCTGATATTAAACCACTAGTTGAAAAACTGAGAAAATCTGTTAGAATAAAAGTTAAAGATCAACCTTTGTTACAAATACCTATAGGTAGTGAAAATATGGAAGAAGAAAAAATTGCTGAGAATATATTGCATGTTTTAAGATATCTCGAACAAAAATTAGAGCGAGGATTATATCACGTTGAAAATATGTATGTTAAACTAACAATGGGCCCGGCTGTTCAAGTTAGATGGAAATAGAGGTCGAATGATATGGTTGCCAAATGGAAATATGAGGTTGTTGAAAATCTGAAAAAGTTGATCGAATCATATAAGACTATCGCAATAATAAATATAGATAAAGTTCCAACAAGATTACTTCAAGAGTTTCGTGAAAAATACAGAGGTAAAATTTTAATGAAAGTTGCTAAATCTTCTTTAATTGAAATAGCTCTGGATAAAGTTAAAAGAAATGGTAAGTTAAAAATGCTAAAAAATTATCTAAATGGTCAGGTTGCGTTATTGTTTACGAATGAAATCGATGCTATAAATCTGTATAAAATTGTTGAATCAGTAAAGGCAAGAGAATTTATAAGAGGTGGAAGAATAACTCCTGTTGATATAGTGATACCGAAAGGTGATTTACCAATACCTCCAGGACCACTTATGGCTGAGATTCAAGCAGCTGGAATTCCAGTAATTACAATAAGAGGAAAAGTTACTCTACGAGAAGATTATGTCGTTGCTAGAAAGGGAGAACGTGTTCCTGTAAATATTGCAAACATATTGAGAAAACTTGATATAAAACCTATAGAGGTCGGCTTAAAATTATTAGCTGTATATGAGGATGGATATATTTATACACCAGATGTTCTAAGAATAGATGTCGAACATCTTAAAAACGAGATATTGGATGCATATAATAAAGCGTTGACGCTAGCCGTTGAAACGTGCTATCCAACCAAGCAATCGTTGGAAATGTTACTTAGAAAAATCTATAATCAAGCTAAGTTATTAGCATTAGAAATATGTTACATAGATAAAGATACAATACGTGATTTGTTATCGAAAGCATTTCTACAAGCAATATCTTTAATAAATGTGTTGCCTGAAAATGTATTAGATGAAAAAACGATCAAATTTAGAACTAAAAAGGTAGAAAAAGAAGAGAAAAAGAAGGAAAAGGTAGAAAAGAAGGAGGAAAAACCTAAAGAAGAAGAGAAATCCGAGGAAGAAGAAGCAACAGCAGGATTGGCATCGTTATTTGGATGAGCAATTTAATTTTTTAAATTTTTTTAAATTTGTTTTTATTTAAGGTGAAAGTTTATGGAGTATATTTATGCTGCTATGTTATTACATTCGGCTGGAAAAGAAATTAATGAAGAAAATTTGAAAAAAATATTGGAAGCAGCAGATATAAGTGTTGATGAAGCTAGAATAAAAGTCTTGGTTAGTGCATTAAAAGAGGTCAACATAGATGAAATAATAAAACAAGCTTCTACAGCACCAGTTGTAGCAACTGCAGCACAACCAGTTACTGAAACAAAAACAGAAGAAAAGAAGGAAGAAAAACCTAAAGAAGAGAAAAAAGAGGAAAAGAAGGAAGAAGAAGAGGAAGGTGCCGCAGGTCTAGCAGCGCTCTTCGGATTATAAATATACTTTTTATAGATAGATAAAGTTACTCTATATCTCTTTAAAAGAGATTCAGTAATACTATCAATTTTATAAAAATTGAATGGTCTAAGAATAAATACTACTAATTAATATTATTGGTGAGAGTTAAGGTATTTTACTTTTTTATCAAGAATTGTTTTTATATATGAAAATTTTAATAAGCTGTAAGAATTTAGAAGAAGCGTTGATTTTAAATCGTTATAACGTTGATATCATTGATGTAAAAAATCCTGAAGAGGGATCTCTAGGGGCGTGTTTTCCGTGGATTATAAAAAGTATACGAAACAAAATAAAAGATCGTGAGATATCCGCAACCGTTGGAGATCTTGATTTTAAACCCGGTACTTATTCCTTAGCCGCTTATTGTTTAAAGTTATTGGATGTTGACTACATTAAAGCAGGAATGAAGGTAAACAAGAACGATGCAGAAAAACTCGTTGAAAATTTAAGAGAGGCAACTAAAGGAAAAAAACTCGTTATATGTGCATACGCCGATTATAAACATTTCGGCTATGTTTCGCCTCATGAATTAATCGATATAGCATATGATTATGAAGCGGATGGAATTATGATTGATACTTTAGATAAAAAGAAAGGAAGATTATTCGATAACTTGACAAAAGAATATCTGAAGGATATTGTTAAAAGAGCTAGGAAAAAGGATTTACTCATTGCAATTGCTGGTGGTTTAGGTTTGGAGGATGCAGGCGTATTGAAAGAGTTAAATCCAGATGTTGTTGGGTTTAGAACAGCAGTTTGTGACAAAAGGAATGGAAATATTGTTGAAGAAAAGCTTCTAAAATTAATAAAAGTTTATAAATGATCGTTTTTATTCCAGTAAAATTAGAAGGTAAAACCAGATTATCAAACTTCCTAAGCAAAGCGGAAAGAAAAGAATTAATCATGTATATGCTTAAAGATATATTAAATGTTGTTCAGAAAATATTTAAAACAATATATATAATAACTAATGATAATTTAGACCTTAACAACGTAACGATATTAAAGGATTCAGGTAAAGGATTAAGAAACGTTTTAGAAGTGATGAACAAATACAAAAAGGAAAATATATTTTTACCTGTTGATGTTCCGTTGATTGATGAACATGATTTAAGATATGTTTTAAGGATGAAAAGTTTTTACGAATATATAATATCTCCAGCAAAAAGAAATGGTATAAGTTTAGTGTATAGAAAAAATAACAGCTATGATATAATATTTTCAAGCAAGAGCTTTGTTGATTGTTTAAATTATTGTAAAAAAAATAATATAAATTATTTCATCTATTTTTCTAAAAATTTATATTTAGAGATTGATATGGTTGAAGATA
>JALTZH010000038.1 GCA_027051265.1 archaeon
TGGACTTCTTTACCTCGTGGAGCACCACCTCGCTGCCGCGCTTTATAAAGTCCACCTTTATAGCCCCGATGGCCACTTCCCGCCTCTGCCTCGAGTAGCTCTCGGCGTGTATAACCCTGCCGAGTGCCACGGTATCGCTGGTGTGCTCCATGGTGGCGAGGTGCGAAAAGAGCCAGAGCTTTGTCTTGCAGATGAAGTAGTAGTTGACCTGCACGCCTGTTATATGCGCATGCTCCTCCTCGCTCTGCGAAAGCTGCCCCTCCATGGTTTTATTCTGAGGCTGCGGTTATAAGTAGGTTGTGTCTGCCGAGTTCAGAGTGCAGTAAATGGTTTGTGGTTTGTGATTTGGAATGATGGACGCTATAATACTCGCCACCGCAAGGCGCAAAAAGATTAAGGTGCTAACCAAAGACAGGTATTTTGAGGGTTTGGAAGAGGCGGTGATGCTTGAGTGAGGTCGTGGGAGGAGAGGTTGGAGTTTAGGGAACTGAGAAAAAGTTAGGCGTATGTTCTCTAATAATGTCTTACAAATACATTCAGATCGTCCTAAAAAACATAAATTTCATATTCCTCATCTTGGGCTTTGAATCTTTCTTTAATTTTGTCAAATCCATATCTGTAGATCGTATCAATGTCTTCATCATTAATGTTTAAAATGTAGAATCCTTTAAACTCTCTGATGCTATTTCTAATTCTATTGAAATAGAACACTGGCACGTTTATTGAGTATTCATACAACGCTTTTCTTATCTCCCATTTACTTTTTTGAGTACGATTTTCTAATTCTTCCCAAGTCAAGCCGACATTCTCTTGATTTTTAATTAGCTTTGCTATATCTTTTACCCAATCTTCTCCATATTTCTCCATTATTTTTGGAATTACCACCTGAAACCCTGCAATATTTCTGAATATCATCTGAGCCTGCCATTTCTTTTCAACTGTGAAATATTTGAGAAAATCAAGATTTTCGACGATTTCTTTGATATAAACATCTACCAATCTTCTACCATCAACTTCATAGTCAAAAACTTCATTAATCATGCTCTTTTCACTTTCATAATTCAATACTTCATCTTCATATTTTTTTAGTACATTAACGGTCTGTTCTAATACCATCTCAGCAGCTTTCCCTTTTTGTGATAATCTACCCCCTACATAAATGGCTTTTGTTCCTATATCTTTGTCAAATTTGGTGAATATGTAAATATTTGGCTCGCCTTCGTAATTAACATTCCTTTTTCTATATACGCGCCCCCACCTTTGTATTTGACTATCTATTGGAGATATTTCTGTAAGCATTCCATCAAAATCAAGATCAACGGAAGCTTCGATAATCTGTGTTGAAACCACTATAATGCCTTTATTTTTATCTGTCGATTCTATTTCTCCAAGTTTTTCTTTTATTTTTCTTATAGTGTCATCTTTTACTTTCTCAAAAAGACGAGAGTGTAATAAAAATATATCGTCTTTTATTTTACCTTCATTTTTCATATTTTTAAGAGTTTCATAGATTATTATTGCTTTACTAACATTGTTTATAACTATGAAGATACTTTTCTTTCCATCACTTTTTAATTTTTTCAGATATTTTGTTATAACTTCCTCATTCACGGAAATTGTGGAATTTTGTTTTTCATTTCTTGTTTTAATGTATTCTACCAGAGGTTCGTCTATCGTCTTAATTTTATGCCTCTTTAATTCATAATTTCTAATTTCATTTTTCACCTTTTCAGTATCGAACATCTGCTTATGCTCAAGATTTAATCTGAAATCTTCCGGGATATCTTCTCTGGTCTTTTTATCTCTAAAAAAGAAAGGTTTGAAATATGGTGGCAATGTTGCGGTAATTATCAATATTTTACCGCCAAGAACCTCAACTATTTTTAGGGTTTTTATTATAACTGCTGCCATTTCTGGATTGTAGGCCTGTACTTCGTCAAGAACTATTGCGGACAATGGATAAATGGATATTATCTTATCAGAGCCATAATAGTTAAGAGATGTAAGAAATATTTGATCAGGCGTAGCAAGTGTAACAGGATGAGAGAGGAGACTGGCAGATGTCATTTTTTCATCTACACTTGTATCACCAAATTTTTTAGCCTCCTCCACGTACTCCATGAATGCGGTGGAGTGTAAAAGTCCGAGAAGTTTTACATCTCCAAGATAATCCTCGAATCTGTGGTAGATGTCGTTTAATGCAACTCTTAGTGGCAGAGTATATATAAACTTCCTTCCAGTATTTGATGCCCATAAAATAGCGAATTCGGTTTTTCCAGAGCCAGTTGGAGCGATTAAAACACCAGATTCTCCGTCAACGTCTTTAAGAACATCTCTCTGCCAGAGAGTTTTAGAGAATCTCGATTCTATTTCTTGCTTCATTTTATCCAATACTTTATCTGGATTTTCCGAATACTCAACATTAATATCTCCGCTTGCTGAGTAGTCGCATCTTCTTAAGCATCCCAGGAACACCATAAAATCGTAATCAGGATTCTCGTTATCTATTTCGTAAAATTCAGCAAAATCCAGCAGATCACCATGATTATTTATAATATCCAGAAGCTCATTAACTCTCTCTCCAGAAGTATCTATTTTTCCAGCTATATCATCAATGTTTGCATTTTTAAAGAGTTCCTCTAAAAATTTTTTGAAAGTGTCCCAATTATCCCTTAGGAATTCCAGATATCTTTTTATATCATCCGGATAGTTCTGATATATCTCTCCAAGGTCTTTCTCATCAATGTAAAAATTATTGTAATGATGCAGTAGTACTGCAGTTCTTATCCGACTCGCCCAAATATCATTTTCTTTAATAAGTATTGATGCCCAGATAGCCGATAAAATTTCGTGATCTTTTATCCTAAGCCCTTTAATAGGCTTTAAGAATTTTTCTAACACCTCCCATTCATTAGAGTTTGTGTCATACACTCTCTTCTGGAAATCATAATTTATTTTTCCAAAATCGTGGACTAATTCAGCTATTTTTAGTGCTTCGAAAAATTTTTCTTTTTCTTTGATATAAATTCCATTAATCTCAACAAAATTCTTAAGTTGCTCGGCACGTTTAATAACTTCTCTTGTATGAGCTTTTAGACTTTTATTTTCCCCTTCGGATTTTGCTCTGAGCAGATCTATTACTTCCATCATAACCACCCAAATTCGCATGGTATTTTGAATTTATTGCCATCAATTTCAAATTCTTCATATTTTATTTCTATTTTTCTATCTCCATTTCTAAGTTTAATTATATAATCAAAACCTGTATAAATTACTGGCTGAAAATCAACATGTCTTTCTGTAGTTTTTGTTATTTCCGCCTTATGTTTTATCAATGTACCATTATTGTAGAATTTTACAGTTACAGGTATGGAATAAACTGGATACTTCTGATTTTTGATCGGGAATTCGATTCTTTTACCGTCCCTTACGATATATCTTTTGATGTACATAGGATATCTAAGCCAGATTGATTTTTTGGCTGGTTTGTAGTCTGATTTATCTAAAAACTCTACTCTTCTGATAAAAACAACATCTTCACTTCTGCCGAGATAGAGTGTTTTCTTCGGTTTTGATAAAGCATCATTAATATTTTCCAAAAGTTCTTTATTTCCACGAAGGAAGATGTAAATGCAACCATTAAAGAGTTCTTGTTGATAGACAGGAGTTCTCTGAGCTGTTATATTATAATGATATACTGGATGCCAGCTATTTCCGAGGGGATTCCTTTTATGTTTGTTCACTAAACCAATCTTACTAATAGAAACTTCTCCTTTTATTAAACTCTGATAGTTCCAAAATGTGCTTTCAAATCCTCCATGAATACTAACTTGTAGAGACCACAAATCCTCTTTATAATACTCTCCTACTGCGTTCTGTAACATTCCTATTATTGTTGATTTAGGAGGTAATGGATATGTCTGTGCATAATAAAATGTAAATGGATTCCTGTATTGTGCGAATGGCTGGAAAAGTTCAATATAAAGCACCCTATTCAACATATTGCAATCACTCATCTTTATGCTTCGGTAACTTTACTGTTACACTTGAATCATGGAATATTTCTACTTTCTTCACTTTCTCATTCTTCCCTGAAGTATTAAATAATTCGTTAATTAAACCTAGAACTTCCTGCTCATTCAGCGCCCTTGGATCGCTTAGGTTTTCGTCTTCTATCTCAAAAACTGGCTTTCTACTTTTAGTAATCCTGTGCCTGACTCTATAGATTTTTTTGCCATCCTTTTCGTATTCCTCTATCTCATCGTATTCTTCACTTACATATTCATCAACAAGGATGATTTTGTCTTTGAAGGTTTTATAGGGAGTATCTTTATAGATCCCTACAACCATCAGTTTCGGAGATAAGTCCTCGTCACGTCCTTTTATGCTCCTTTTGAGATTAAATATTGCTTTTATTAGTTCTTTGACACGCTCTTTAATTTTCTTATCTCTAAGCCGATATTCTATTATCATAGCACCTACATTATCGTTGAATTCTATATATTCCTTCAATTCTTTTGAAAATTTCACTTTATTATCATTTTCCTTAAAAGGTAAGATTAATTTGGAAATGTATATGTTTTTATCTGCATTCTCTTGATATTTAAACATTAATGGCTCTTTTTTCCCACTATAGTTAATTTTAAAATCGATATTTCCTTTATCGTCTTTTTTTATTTCTACAGAGTTCATTGTCCGCTGTTTATTACCTTCCTTTATCGTCTTAGCTAAATATATCTCTATTTTGCCAATCTTTTCAATGTCAACTACAACACTATATTGATAGTATGTTTCATGCTCTTCTGCAGTAAATGGATTTGGATCCATCCCTCCGGTAGCTTTTCTCATTCTATTCGCTAAACCGATATTCGCATTGAATAGAGCGTCATAAGCAAATGGTGTTAAGGATACCGCATGACTTATTTTAACAGGAGCTTCTCTAAAGTTTTGTGGTGTTGTCGAAGTGATTAGATAGCCAAAAAGATCAAATTCTGGATATTTCAGTATTTCACCCGATAGTAAAATTTCCTCTGCAGGTTGTATAACTGTTTGTTCACCCTCTCCAGCCCGTTGTAATTTAGAGCCATCTGCAACATCCCACAAACCCACTTTCTTTGCAGTTTCCAATATGCTATATCTGAGGGCATATCTGCTGACGAGAGTGTACTGCTTACCATCCCACTTGGTTATCTTCTTAAGCTCTTGATAATTTCCACTTCCTTGGTCGTAGTTCAAGGAATTTCCATAGAACACCACATCCATCACAATATACCTTCCCATTTCAATCACCTCCAGATTTTGGTTTTGATGACATTATACCCATTATTATTGTGTATGCCAATTTTTCAAAATTTTCACCTGAAATTTTAGATGTATATAATCTATTAATTTCGCTGCTTAATTTTTTCGCATTTTTATCGTCTTTTCTTGAATTTAAAGCTCGTAATATATTCCACAAAAATTTTTCTTGGTCTCCAGATCTTACGATATTCAGAAGATTGTAAACAAGCTTTTGCTTATAGTTTTCGGATCCAATTTTTTTAAATGCTTCATCAGTTAGTTTTCGTATATTTTCTAAATCATTTCTTGAGATTACAACTTTATGCTTGCTCATTTGTTCCACCTCCATAAGCTAATCCGCAAACAATCGCAAGGGCGTAATTTTCCCAGTTTTTATTGTTACTTATTATTTTTTCAAAAAGATAATTGTTAAGATATTTCAATTTTCCATTATCTAAATTGCTTTTATTCTCAAGCAGAATCTTGAGAAATATATTAG
>JALTZH010000039.1 GCA_027051265.1 archaeon
AAATTTTACTTACTAATATACAAGCAACTACTATTTTGTTATCAACTCTTTATCAGATCATCTATTTCTTTAATAAGTTTCGCAAGTTTCTTACCTTTGTCTGTCAATTTTATAAATCTTTTTCTTCCTTTTTTAACTGTCTCTACTAATCCAAGTTGCTGAAGTTTTTTTACTATGTTAAATATATGTGCATAGGTTGAAGCTACTTTTAACGCTAGTTCATATATATACCATTCATCCTTTTCAGCTAATGCAAGCATGATATCTTTACTACGCTTCCTAAGGAAAATGTTTTCTTTCGTCATGTGCATCACCATTTATTATAATGAATTTATGTATTTTTTTAAAAATTTTTAAATTAAGTTCTTTATAGAAATATTAAATATAAAAAATAGTTATTTCAAACGTTCTTAAATATTTATGAGATGCGTTTTATATCCTTGTAAATTTAGGTAAAAGCATGCTTTAGTTGAATTCGTAGCAATAGTTTTATATTTTAATGGAGAAACTACCATACATGTATCTGGTATCAATTTAATATTTTCGCATCGAACATCTTCTTTAAAAAGTTTATAAAAAGAATAATTTGTAAACAAAAGTACTTCATTCTTAAACTTCATTCTTAAATAACGTTTGATCTCCATCATGCTTAGATGTGGACAACCTAAACAAATAGCTTCATAATCGTTGGATTTAAACATCAAAACCGTGTCATCTAACGTTTTCCTGTCAAGCTTAATCTTTTCCAAATCTTCTATATCGTAATTTTTGGATTCCAACGTTAAATTATATACGTGAAAAATGTTAATGCTTGATACGCTTAATCCTGCGGATAAATATTTCAATTCATCGACGTTCGGATATACGTTTTCTATAATAGGTATTTCTCCGAGTTCTTTGCCTATATAATATCCTAGTAAATAATATTCGTAACCTTTTAATTTATCTTCAACGATAACTCTAATTTTCGGCTTCCTATTTTCTTCTTTGTGTAACCCATATAATGGAGTCTTTCCTATTATTGCAGCAGCTATTGAAGAGATGGAAGATTCCCTATTTGTATAAGCACCAAGTACGGAATTTACAAAAATCGTTGCAGAACTTTCGGCAAATGCTACATGTCTTCTATAAGGTAAGTTTCCTATGTAATAAGGAGTACAAGTACAAGTAATTTTTGCACCCATTTGTTTTAAAACATTTAGTATGAGCATTTGTTTCTTATAGAAATGTTCATCCACTCCCAATATATTAAACCTATCAACACCTGAAGGATTCGTTGTTGCAAGAATGGAAAATTTTGCACCTAAGTTTTTTAAATCCATAAGAAATTCCAAACCCGCATCACCTATGTTTTTATAAGATATACCAGATATATGCGCAGCATCGATTTCTATTAAGCGATCGGCTTTGTTTATATCTCCAAGTTTTACTAATATTTCCATTGCTAGCCTTTTTGCCTCACCATGTTCCCCATCCAAAATTTTTTCTTCATGTTTTGAGAGATAAATAAAACTCACCCCGTTCTCTCCTCAAGGTGGCTTCATTAACATTAAGTAATATTCATCCACCTTGAGGAGTTCTCCCGTTCCGTCTTCTTTTATGAGGAGGACTTCATCGGGAAGCGTTCGGGGGGAACGGAACTCCCCACATTCTGACTTAAAGAGGTTAAGGGTGGCGAGGACATCTCTATCGATGATTTTATTACAAATATTACATTTCAACAACCTCTGCCCATTCGGGTTTAGCATATACCCACATATTGGGCAGAGGCGAGAAGTATATTCGGCATCGGAATATTTAACAGGTAAACGAGACCATTTAGCTTTGTATTCGATGAAAAGCTGTAATTTTCTGAAATTCCATCTGTTTAATCTTCTTCTTATGTTTTTTCTCTTCCTATTGATGGTGATACGTAGGTTGTTTAGGTTTTCCATGATGATTTTAGCGTTATATTTTTCAGCTTCTCGAACTATAATTTTTGATACTTTGTGTAAGAAATTTTCAACCCTTCTTTTTTCTCTACCGGAATATTTTTTCAGGATTTTTCTCATTTTGATAGGTTTTTTAGCGAGTTTTTTCTGGATTTTCTGCCTTTTTTTGGAGTATTCGTCGTGAATCCTCTTCACCTTATAAATATCGAGCCTTACCGTCTTAATAACTTTTCCATCCTTATCGAATATTGAATAGGTAACGTTTTTCTCGTTTATATCGATTGTTATAGTTGCAGCGGTTTCTTTAGGCTTGAAGATTTTCTTAAACGGGATTATGATGAAATCTTTCTTAATGATTATCTCTCCGATATCAAGTTCTCCTCTCTTCCAAGCTTCGATGAACTTTCGTTGATATTCAGCAACAACTAAATTCACGATTATTTCTTTTCTCGGAGAAGTAACAATCTTAACTTTATCCCCCTTGAACTCGAAAAGCATTTCTTCGAGTTTAATGAACTCTTTCTTAACCTCTGGCTTATTTTTATAAGCTAAACCTTTTCTTTTTCTCTTTCTGAAATTCTTCAAGATTGCCGTTGCAACTCTACAGGCTGAATGACAGTAATGAGTGTGATATTTCGGATACCATCTTTTCTTCCACTCTTCATAAATTGCTTTCCTAAGCTTAGCATATGAGGTGATGTTTAATTCCAATGCTTTATCAATGCAAAATTCTATCATCTCACTGAAATCCCTGAAAAGTTCGTCGAAGCTTCTATGATATTTAAACTTGACCGATTTAATTATCACCATTTTCTTTCAGCTCCTTCTCAACAGTTTCTTTAAGCTTTTTAACCTTATGGCTTCTCATACCATACAATTTCCCTGCGAATGAAGTAATGATGCTTATTAAGTCATCAATAAGCTCCTCTTTTGGCTCTTTTTCTTTTTTTGGTTTAATGTATTCCACCGAAACTCCACAATAGCTTAGATGTCTTTCAATATATTTTAAACCGAATCTCGATAACCTGTCTGGATAAGTCACAATTACCTTATCAATAAGACCTTTCTCAGCTAAATCGAATATTCTCCTAATACCCTTCCTATCTTCCTTCAATCCAGACGCTCTATCTTTTATCTCCTCAACAATTCTATACCCTTTCTTCTGAGCATATTTTCTAAGCAATTCCAGCTGTCTATTTAAATCACCATGTTGCTCTTGGTCGTAAGAGCTTACTCTCGCATAAAGAACAACTCTTACATCTCTGATTTCATCAATCCTTTTAACTTCCTCACCAAGTAATCTCCTTATTTCAGACTCTGGAATCCTTCTAATACCTCCAACAGTCTTAACAACTCTTATCTTACCTTCTCTGGCCCATCTTTGTAGTGTCTTTGGATGTACTCCTAATATTTCTGCAGCTTCCTTAATTCGATATAACTTTTCCATAATCTTTTTTAATGTTTCTTAACATGCTCAAATGTTACTTAATTTTTAAACTGTGTTGAACCCAAATTTTTAAAAAACAATTTTGTTGAAATAATAAATTTATGAAGAAAATAAACATTCTCAAAAATAATTATCTCTATTTTATAACTCCTAACTTCAACAAGAATATATTTAAACTAGTTGAAAACGTTCTCAAAGCTGGTGTAAGAATTATACAGTTTAGAGATAAAACTCTCAACGATAAACTAAAATATTATGTTGGAAAACACTTGAGAAAATTGTGTAACGAATATGATGCTCTTTTCATAGTTAACGATAGAATTGATATAACAATAGCAACTGATGCGGATGGTGTACACCTTGGTAATGATGATTTACCTGTAAACGTTGCTAGAAAATTATTGGGTAACGATTATATAATCGGAAGAACGATAAGAAATTTAGAAGAAGGAATCTTAGCGGAGAAACTTGGTGCTGATTATGTTGGTGCAGGTCCCGTTTTTAAAACAGAAACTAAAAAAATAAAACATGTACTAGATATTAAAGAACTTAAGGAAATCGTTAGTAGTATAAGATTACCAGTATTTGCTATAGGAGGAATTAATAAAAGTAACGTTCATAAAGTACTTGAATCAAATGTACATGGTGTTGCAGTTATTTCTGCTATAGCTTCTAGTGATGATCCATATAGAGAAGCAAAAACTTTACTCACACTCATTAACAAATACAAGAAAAAGCATACCAAAATTTAAACGTTTTAATCTTATACTAAATATTTTTCATAAATACTTTTACAAACGATAGAAATATAAATTTTTATGAGAATAACAGTCTTATCTGGTGGTACTGGTGGTGTTAAATTAATTCAAGGCCTTACTAAAATAATAAACGAAGAGAACTTGTACATAATAGTAAACGTTGCTGATAATATGAAACTAGACTACGGTTACTTTGCACCTGATATTGATACGGTTATGTATGCGTTGGCAGGAATTTTAAGCGAAAAATATTATGGTATAAAGAATGATACATTTTATACGAATAAGATGCTTAAAGAATATGGTTACGAAGAATTTCTAAGAATTGGTGATAAGGATCGTGCATCACATATATTTAAGTACGTGATGATGAAAAGAGGATATAAATTATGTGAGATAATAGAATTTCAAAGAAAAGCGTTAAAAGTAAAAGCAAATATTATACCTGCGAGTGATGATCATATAGAATCTAGAATTGTAACAAATATAGGTGATTTACACCTCCAAGAATTTTGGGTAAAATATAAAGGCATGCTAGATGTCTTAAACCTTTATATAAAAGGAATTGAAAATGCAAAACCTTGTGAAAAAGCGATCCATGCGATTAGAAATTCTGATGTAATAATTATAGGCCCTAGTAACCCCGTTTCAAGTATTCTTCCAATATTGAAATTAGTTGGTGATGAAATAAAGAAAAAAAGACACCGTTGTATAGCTATATCTCCACTGTTGAAAGATAAACCAATATCTGGACCAGCGGAAAAATACATGGAGGCTATTGGTATAGAAGTTAGTAATAAAGGTTTAATATACTTTTACAAAGATTACGTATCGTATTTCGTTGTTGATTCTTCTGAAGATTCTACTTTGGAAGAGTATGGTCGAAAATACAACGTAAACGTACTTAAGACAAAAATTTATATGCAAAACGAAAAAGATAAAGTAAAGTTGGCAAAATTCATAATTAATATTCTATGAGTTCTCTCATCTTTTTATTAAGTTTATTAGAACTTTTTGATAAAGATAAACGTAGCTACGATCAAAGAAAGAAACCAAGAGATTAGTGTTGCATAAATTGCTCCAATAACGCCATAAATTGATATGAGAAAAACATCCAAAATCGTGTTGGAAATTAACATTACAGAAGAAACAATCGCAGTATATTCCGATCTTCCCTTCATATCAAATACTGTCGTAAAATAACTGAAACAATTAATTATTAAAAGTAAAGAAAATATTTTCAATAATTCATATGAATACATATATGTTTTTCCATATATAAATGTTATTAACTGTTCTCCATACAAATTTATAACGAGGACTATTGGTAATACGAGGATAAGATTTATACTAAAAATTTTAGGTAGATTTTTCTTTATCTCATCGATACTCCACGTTGAAAATCTTGGAGAAAAGATCATGTGTAAGCTGGAAACAACAATTAAAGCGCTTATAAAAGTCTGCGCTACTCTATAAAAGCTTAGATTTTTTACATCCAACATTATTGCAATTATTATTGAATCTATCCATGCATACATGGAATGAAATGCTAAAGATATATTCAAAAAAAACATGTATCTCAAAATTTCATTTACTTTTATGTTTAAATCATGTATCGTAGCTTTTGATTCAAA
>JALTZH010000040.1:0-4281 GCA_027051265.1 archaeon
ACTTCATAGGAAGTGATATAGTATCGATTATATATTTTTATTTTCCACTTAAAATCTTTAGTTATAAACTAAATCGTTTAGTTATGAACTAAAACCTTTAGTTCCGAAATTAATAAATAGGATATACTCGTTTAATTAATATTAAGGTGATGCACAATGAATGGTATGAGCAAAGCCGTGGGCGTGGTGTTTTTGTTATTGATATTTTTTTCAGGTATTTTTGCTCCGGCTTTTGCCATAAGTGATGAAATAGAGAACATAACAATAAACTCCAGCGAAAACGCATGCAACACTTGCTGTGGTGGCTTAGAAGATACTAACGTTACCGTTGTAGAGCTAACCGGAAAAGAGAAAAACAAAGCTATAGCCGAGGCTTTGAAATATATAAATGTGCAAAAATTACAAAGAGAATTAGCAAAAATGGGATTCAAACCATCAATAAAAGAGATTTCTGCCCTAAGAGTAATAGCTCCTACAGAAGATGGAACATTGGTGACAAATCTTATAATATATATACCGTTTAAAAAAGGCAAGAACAAAGATGAAAGTGCAACCGTTGTTTTTGTAAGGAATAAATTTGGAAAGACTGCTGTTGCAAGTATACTCAGCAATAATAGAATAGAAATACTTAACATTAATCCAACAACAGGTAATGTAGTTACTATAATGAGTTTACAGTGTGATGTATGTAGGTGGTTAGTAGATAAAATATGCGTTAGTGTTGGAACGAGATATGGATGTATACCTTTCTGTGCTGCAATATGCCTAAGGGTTCCAAATCCAATATGGATAGCAATATGTTCAGCAATATGCCTGTATACATGTAAAAAAGTGTTTGATTATGGCTGTGATATAGGAAGTGATACTATATGCAGATATATTGGTTTTTGTTGATATTATTGTTGTTTTATAATTTTTTTTGTTAATATTTTTTCATGATGTAAAATTAAGCTTTATAAGGTCAGTAGAAGTGGGATGGTGGAAATACATGGAAGTAAGGAAAGGCATCATATACACGTTTTTAATATTTCTTGTTGGTTTTCTCATGCTCACAGTTCTGTGCATAAAGCTTGGAGGAAAGATGCTGTGCAAGCTTGGGTTTATTATAATGATAGTAGGTTTCCTTGCTTATTTAGCAACAAGCATTCGTGCGGTAGTGTATTTCATAAAATTAGAGAGAATAGAAGGTTTAATACTTTTTATTCCTTTAGTTGTCTTAGTTATTTTATACATTCTTACGAGATATTCTATTCTGCAGAACGTTATCTATGCATATGTAGCTGGATTATTCATCTATATGCTTATGGTACTTCAAAATATGGGTAGCAGAAAAGAAAGATTCCTTAGCTTTATTCTAACATTTCTTATATTGCTCATACTACAAGCTATAGAATCACTTTTATAAGAGGTAGTTATTATTGAATAAACAAGCGACACTTAAAAAATTAATTCGCTCTTATAACTCTTTTGGTTGGAAATTTCTCACTGGCATAGACATCGAAAAAACCATCCAAATGACGAAGTATTGGTATAAGCATGCACAACTTGATTTAAACTTTGAGGTTAAAATTTTCAGGCTTATTATATACAAAAGGTTATGCATGTTTATGTCAAAGTCATATTATTTGGACAATTTTCAGCTACTAATCAGAAAAGTTATAAGAGTGTTGTTAATAAAAATTTTTGAATTAATAAAAATATATAAAACACTTGGAAATGATTTCACATATTTCACTATAATTTTTAGAATATTACTGAGCGGTCTTCTGTAGGGTATAATACTGCATAGAGTGGAATAGTTATCGTTAAAATAACCCTATGTTGTGTCATGATTCAACAATTAAAGCGACCTTAATTTTTGGCACAAGCAATGAAGCTACAGAGGCTTTTTACATTAATGGGTTAGATTGGGATTGTTTTAAGAAATGTGCACCAGCATGTTCAATAAGTTGTGTTATAAGTTGTCTCTGGAGCTGTAGAGGGAATCCAGCATGTACTGCAGCATGCGTTGTTCTTGTGTGTGGAATTGGATGTTCAGCAAGTTGCATTTGGCAATGCTGGGAGTAAGTTACCTTTTTATTTTTTATTATAGGAGGATGAAATAGTGAGAAAGATATTAGTAGCAGCAATGATTTCAATAATATTAGGACTTCTCATTTCAAGTTTTCTTAAGTTAATGAAACCATCTCCGGCTATAGCAGGCATTATAATCGGTATTTCCATGACAATTATATTCTTTCTCCTCTATAAATAAAATTTTAGACCATTACTAATAAATAGGAGAAATTCGCTTAGATTAATATTGAGGTGCTTGAGATAGGTAGCTTGGGTAAAACTTTAGCCGTAATATTGGTATTGATATTTTTTATAGGCATTTTTGCCCCAGCAAGTGCAGAGAATAAAAATAGAGAGTATATTGTAATTGATGATAAAGGAGAAACATATAAAATACAGAAGGATAAGTTACTGTTTTTCAATCAATTAAAGAAAATACTAAGAAAGGATGTTATAACAAAGAACGATTACACTAAAATACGAGAACTTTTGGAAGCTATAATTGATAAGAAACTATCTGATGATCAATGGAAATTTGTAAAACATTATATAAAAATAGAACATGAAAAGTGGCTATACATTAAAAAAGAGAAAAAACATCAGTTGAAAAATTTTACAAAAGCTCTTAGCATAAACCCAATTGACTATCTCCCCATTCTTTATCAGCCATGGTATGATATTAACTGGAGATGGTCTTACTCTCCAATATATGGATGGGTATTACAGGGAGGAAATCCACTTCTGAAAGGATATTATTATTTATGGACATTTTCTAACTATTATGTAATAGAATTAACGTTTGTATTTGCAGATGAAGATCATCCGGACCCAACATTAGATTATTCTTATGATATCGTTAGGCTCGCTCAGCATGGAAGGATAGAAGATATAGAGACTTTCTACATATATACGGATTCCAACGGAAATCCGACATGGCTATACCTCTGCTACAATGGAACTGGAACTCATAGCAGAGATCAAACATTTAATGTTTGGTTCCCTAATCATTATTGCGATTGGGTACCTGCTTCAGAATTTGACTGGGTCAATAATAGACCAAAAGTTTATATAAATACATGGAATCACTTATTTGGTGAGTACGATACAAATACAGACTTATCGGATAAAACTTGGTATACATATTCCATTAAAGAAGGAACTAGAGCCGATGCTGAAGATGATTACTAAATTCTTTTTAATTTATACTAATTTATTTTTTATTTTAACGAAAAAGAATTTAGAACAGTTGATTTTTCCATGGTTGTTGATATTAATGTGGACTATTTTTGTGACAATAGTATATGGATATTGCTCTGGTGGTTTATTCTACATTTCCGACAAGTTCGTGCCACGCTCTCCACCTACCCTATCTACATCTTTAGAAAATAAATACATATCATGTCCGTGGTTTGTTAGATTACTTAATCTGTATTCTTTTATTTTTGTGGGCATGGTATATGGAATGTTAACAAAAACTAGAAAAAAAATTTTAATATCAGTATTTATATGCCTGCTTCAGTTTCCGACTATTCTTGGAATTTCCTTATTATTGAGATTTATAGGTTTACAACCCACGGAACCTTTTATGCTAGGTATAACATATACACTCCTTACGGTTTGGGGCTTTCCTCTAGGAGTAGTTATATGGGATAAATTAGTAAGACCCTTTTTTAATTTTCTATCCAAAAGAATAAGGCATAGATAATACTGAATCGGTATATTTCAAGTATGAAAATGAAACTGGCAGGTTTCTTTTTTATGCGGATTGCTAAGCCATCATGAAGCTCATGCTTCATGTTCTAAAATGCTAAGTGTTTAATATCGATAATGCTCAGAACGTTATCATAGACTATTCATTTTCATTTATTTAAAAATTTGAAGTAATTTGATGATAATTACGAAGATCTTTTTTTGAAATTATGATTATTATGAGGAAAAGCTCCAGTCTCAACGACGGGATTAAGATCTGAGAGGTTTTAAACCCTCTAAAAATGTGCTCTTAGTGGTAGGCATGATCACCTCCGATAAAGCACTGATAGAAATAAATGATGGGATGAGAAGAAAGTCCATGCATATATCTAAAATCCTTAAAAGAGTTATAAATAATCTTAAATTTTTATTTAGAAGAGGTAGGTATTATAACTATGGACATTAAGAAAATCTTCTCAAGCCTGTTGGCTGGATATCTTGGAGTATTAATTTGCTGGGTAATCTTTGGCACCACAG
>JALTZH010000040.1:4291-5729 GCA_027051265.1 archaeon
ATACTATATCACTTCCTATGAAGTGTATACTCGCATCCATATCACAGTAATCCAACATTATTTAATTTCATCGCTCACAGCAAGATTTTTACAGATTTTTAAACGAAATTCTCTGAGCTCAATTTTTAGCTCACACCTAAAAATTTTAGTTACTAATGTATTAATTATTATTAAAATGAATAAAGTAAGCAGAGGATGTTCCAAAAGATATTTTTGCGCAAGAAATTCTTCAATTATAATCTTAAATTTTTATTTAGAAGAGGTAGGTATTATAACTATGGACATTAAGAAAATCTTCTCAAGCCTGTTGGCTGGATATCTTGGAGTATTAATTTGCTGGGTAATCTTTGGCACCACAGGGTATTTTATAAATTTGTTGTTCTCACATACATTGGTTATAGTTTTAAATTATTTTATTACAGTATTTATCATGCTAATGTATTTTAGATTGTTCGTCAGGAATTTGTCACTTGCTGGAATTTTAGCTTTATCTGTTTTACTGCTTATTTTTGTTATACCCTACCTAACTGTGAAATTTATGAGCACGTTAAACATAAGTGTTGACCGAACTTACTATGGCATAATCCTTAGCACAGTGGTAATGGGTTTTATATGGAGTATAATACTGCTTAAAGCATGACAAAGGAGTTCTATGAGTTAATAAGTTGTTTTTACAAACCTTTTATAATTAAAACAAGAACTAAGTTAAGGAATTAGAAAGTTAAAAAATACCATTAAATATCATGAGATGGATTATTGCAGATCCAAGAATATGTCATGGGAAACCGGTATTTAGAGGAACAAGAATTTTGGTAAGTGATGTTCTCGAATTACTTGCCTCTGGAATGAGTATTGAAGAAATACTAAAAGAATATCCTAGTTTGAATGAAGAAATGATTAAAGAAGCTTTAAAACTTGCAGCTAAGATAATTAAAGGAGAGTATCATGTCAAACTTGAAGTTTCTCCTAGATGAAAATATCCCGGTATCCGTAAAGAAATTTCTTGAAGGTAAAGATTTTCAAGTGGAATATGTTCCGAAAGGTGCCACGGATGATATTGTTATAAATTTGGCTAAAAGCAAACAAGCAGTTTTACTTACCAGAGATTCAGATTTTGCCAATCAAATTTTATATCCTCCAAAAGAATATTACGGAATCATTGTATTCAAAATACATCCTCCCAAACCAAGTAAAATCATAAATACTCTTTCAAAACTATTAGATAAGGTTAAGGATTTTAGAGGAAGATTAATTATAGTAAAAGAAGATGAGGCGATAATATTTGAATAAACAATAAAAAAGTGAAATTTTTAAATATAATATAGTTATAATCTAAAGATGAAAAATAAGTTTTTTAATATACTATAAAAATATTGTAATCTTTAAGTCTATCTAGGGAATAGATGCTTAATATCAGGAAGAAGGCACCGAGTATAAG
>JALTZH010000041.1 GCA_027051265.1 archaeon
AAATTGGATTATGAGATAGATCCTGAAGATTTTTCTGTTGTTGTATTTTTAAGTGAGACAGCTGCAAGATTTTTTTTGAAGAAATATAAGATAGAGAATAAAAAAATTGCATGTATTGGTCCTAAAACAAAAGAATTTCTTGAAAAACATGGTTATAACGTTAATTTAATACCAGATAAATTCGATAGTAAGACACTTGGATATTTCTTGTTAAAAAATTTAGAACCTAAAGATCGTGTTTTAGTTGTTAGATCAAAAAAAGGAACCACAGATTTGCTTAAAATTTTAAAAGAGAAGTTTTACGTTAATGAAATATACGTGTATGATTTGGTTGAACCCGATGAAGAAGAGATACGTAAATTTGAAAGAAATCTTAAGGATTGTATCGGTGTTATCTTTACGAGTTCCCAATCGGTTATTAATATAATGAAGTATATTAAAAAAGAATATGAGAAAGAATTAAGAAAGAAAATAATAATAAGTATTGGCCCAACAACTCATAGAACATTATTGAAATACAACATTATATCTATTTATCCAGAAAATTATACATTAGAAGATTGCTTTAAATTACTTAAGCAATGTCTATGATATATTTGACATATGATATAGCAAAAACGTTGCTCAAGAATATAGATAAGGATAACGTCATCCTTAAAGTATCTTTTGATTTAGGAAAAACTTTCGAAAAAGTTTATATAAGAGGAAGAAGGATTGTTCTGAAAAATGGTATAGAAATCGATATGGAATTATTAAAGAAGATAAAAAGAGATAGAATTTATATATACAAAGATAATACACTTTATGAAATATCAATAAGAAATAAAAATTATTATAAACTTGTACCTACAGCAGACTATCCAACGCTTGAAATAAACGGTATAAGAATGCATAGAACAAAAGAATGTACTCCAAAAAATGATACCATAATGAAACTTTCTAAAATAAAAATCTTTGGATTTGTACTTGATACATGTTTTGGTCTAGGTTATACTGCAATACATGCATCAAAACGTGCTAGATTTGTAATGAGTTGTGAAGTTGATGAAAACGTAATAAAGATTGCAAAACTAAATCCTTATTCACGTGAAGCATTCATAAATAAAAAAATACAAATAGTAAGAGGAGATATATGTTTTGTTATCAAAGGATTAAGAGATTGTAGTGTAAACGTTGTTATACATGATCCACCACGGTTCTCACTTGCTGGTCAACTTTATTCGGAAGAATTTTATAAAGAGATTTTCAGAGTTTTAAAAAACGGTGGTTATCTTTTTCATTATATTGGAGAACCTGGTAAAAGAAGAGGTTTAAATATAAAGAAAGGAGTAATAAATCGTCTGAGAAATGTCGGATTTAAAAATGTAAGATGGCATGAGGATGTTAAAGGTATTACTGCAAGAAAAATTTAACATTTAATAATTTGTCTATTTTTATGCCAAGATATTCATTGCTTGACATTTACAGATTACTTCCAGGTACAAACTGTAAGGAATGTGGATTAGAGAATTGTATGAGTTTTGCATCAGCCCTACTTGATAGAAAGAAAAAACCTCAGGATTGCAAACCGTTGTTCGAAAATGAAAAATATAAAGAAAAGAGAGAAAAACTTCTCGACATAATTTTACCAGCAATTAAAGAAATAGAAATCAATGGTATAAAAATTGGTGGTGAAGATGTTCTTTACAGACATGATCTTACGTTTTATAACCCTACAGCCATTTTCATCGATGTATCTGATACTATGAATACCGATGAGTTAATATCAAGAGTTAAAAAAATTAATAGATTCAGTATATTCAGAGTTGGACAAGATCTAAAACTTCAAGGTATAGCTTTAAAATGTAAGAGTAACGATGCAGTAAAATTTGGAGATGCAATTATAAATGTTCTTGAACATTCAAAATTACCAATAATGTTGTGTAGTTTTAATCCGGAAATTATAGAGATTGGTGCAGAAACATGTAGCGACAGAAAATTTATAATATATGCAGCTAATGCTGAAAATTACAAGAAAATGACCGAAATTGCAAAGAAACACGATGCTCCTCTGGTCGTATATGCTGATACTATAGAGGATATATCTCTATTAACGCAAAAAATTATGGAATTTGGACATGATAAGTTGATTTTAGATATAGGCACATATCCAGAAGGAAGTGGTTTAAGAAGAACAATTGAAAATATGATAAAACTTAGAAGAGCAGCAATTGATGATAGATTTAAACCGTTGAGATTTCCTATTCTAGCAAATCCATCGGTTGTTTGGTTGTACGAAAAAGACTATTACGAAGCTTGTATGAAAGAATCTTATATAGCAAGCTTGCTAATGCTTTGTTATGCTGATTTAATGATTTTACATGGGCTTGAGACTTTCGAAATACTACCACTCCTTGTTCTCAGACAAAATATTTATACCGATCCAAGAGTACCAGTACAAGTTAAACCAGGTATATATAAGATTGGAAAACCGAATGAATATTCACCGATATTAGTTACTACAAACTTTGCTCTTACTTACTATACTGTTGCAAACGATGTAGAAGGAAAGATTGATTGTTACATTTTGGTGTTAAATACTGAAGGATTAGCTGTTCTTCCTGCACTTGCAGGAAAGAAGCTTACGGCTGATCTTGTTAAAGAACATATAGAAGAATATAAGCTTGAGAACTATGTTAAGCATCGTTACCTTATAATTCCAGGCCTTGCGGCAAAACTAAGTGGTGAAATTGAAGAAAAAACTGGATGGAAAGTACTCGTAGGTCCTATGGATTCGTCACGAATTCCTGATTTTATTGAAAAAGAATGGAAGAAATTAAATTTGCAGTAGATTCAATGCTTGGAAAACTTGCAAGATATTTAAGAATAATGGGTTATGATACAGAATATTTACATGATGACGATGAACTAATAAAGAAAAGTCTTGAAGAAAAGAGGATATTGGTAACTAGAGATAAAGTTTTATATCTTAAAGCTTCTAAGCTTAACATAAAAAGCATATTGATACGGAGTAGTGATGTTTTAAATCAGTTAAGAGAAATTATCTCATCAAATATAAGGATAAAAAAAGGTAGACCTAGATGTCCTTTATGTAATACAAAACTTAAAGATGTTGATAAAAATCGTGTCAAACATTTAGTTCCAGAGAAAGTTTATACTCATAACAAGATTTTTATGCTCTGTGAAAATTGTAACAAGATCTATTGGTATGGAAAACACTGGATTGGGATAGAAAAAGTCCTTAGAGACATAGGTATTTAATCGTTTTTTAGTATTTTAATAATTTCAGAGAGATCAGCATCCGTTTTTATACCATAGTTTGAAAAAATTGTTCTCGTAGCATTATATCCAAGATTTTTTAGTTCATTAATTACTAAGTCAATACTTTTAACCTTTAATTTAAAAACACTTGCAACATGATGTAAATCATAGTAAAGAAATGTATCATATTCATCACAAAATCTTTCATAGAATTTTTTAAACCTTTTATCTGTAAAATATTTTTCCGCATATCTGTTCATTCTTTTTATAAGACTTTCATCCTTTAATTTTCCAATATAAAGAGGACCTGCTATTTCAAAAGGTTTATTGCAATTCGAACATATTCTGACTTTTGGCATGATTTCGTGTGAGATTTCAAATCTTAAACATCTTTTACAATAATAGAGATATCCAAGATTTTCTAACGAAGCATCAGCACGTTTTTTACCATGTTCTACAAATAAATACACCTTATACATGTGTTTATAATACAAAGAAAGTAATACCTTTATAGCTCTGGAGTATTTAGCTGCAGTTCTAATTATATATCCTATGAGGATTCTTAAACCTATTTCCTTTGCTGTTGGAATTCTTATTGGTATAGATTGATATTTTCTATAACAGGCTTTAATGTTTACTCCATTTAATGGTGCAAGATCTGTTGCTGAAACGATAAGGTAGCCGTTTTTTCTTACAGTAGCTATTGCGTTATCAAGATAATGAACAGGTGAGCCAAAGGGATCTATATCTATCACATCAAACTTGTAAACGTTTTCTCTCATTAGGAGGTTTGCCTCTTTATTATAAATTTTAACACTTAAGTTATTTAGCTCAGCGTTTCTTTTTATTAATTTATATGCATATGGGTTCTTATCGTTTAAAACAATTGACGAAATATTAGATTCATTAGCTATTCTCAAACCACTAGCACCAGTGCCTGCTAATAAATCGAGATACGTTAAATCTTTCTCTAAGGATTTTATAAAAATGCAACTCACATCTCTTAGAGGTTTATTTTCCGGATTATAAAACACATAACTTGTATCTCTTAAATTTTGTGGAACATATAATTTTGTATAACCTTCAACAATTAACTTTAAATTAAAATCCATAATAATAAAAAATTTTAATCAGAGAACGTTGTTAAGTGTTATTTTTCACCTTTAGCCAACAATTCTTCTAAGCTCTTTTTATATTCTTCAATAGCTTTCTTTCTTCTAAAGAATATTACTATATTCCCAAATATAAATAGAAATAGAATATAACCAACTATCGTGAAAAATATCAGAGTCAAAACATGATAGTCTACAAGTTTATATGAGAATTTTGCATGCGCCCATAGAGCATAGGGGGCCATTAGTGCTAAAAATACGGAGTTAACAGCAATTCTAGCGAAAAATATTTTTGCAGATATATCGTTCATCATTTGTATTAATCCTTTTAAGACATCTTTGCTTTCTTTATTTAAAACCGCAATAACATAAGTTTCTTCCAATTCTCTTAATTTCTTTTCCCAGTTTTCTATCATTTCAAGATTTTTCTTAAAAAAAACTTTCTTAACCTTATCAGATAATAGATCCATCAATACACATAAGATTAAAGTATTAACTATTATAGTTATAGTCGGATTTTTTAATAAAGTATATAGAAGGAGAAAAAAGGGATAAAAAATAAAATCAAAAAATTCTAAAATTTTTTCTATCATGGTGGTAGCTTAATTCCGAAGAATCCTAGTAATATGTATCTTAGACCTACATAGAACGATAGGACACCGAAGATTATGTACAAGAACTTCATTGGTAGATATTTCTGAGTTCTTGGTCCAATTGCTGCACCGATTACAATTCCTACCATACCTATTACTACTGCTGCAGGTATTATAACCTTTTTAATCAATGTCCATCCTAAGATAGCTGAAACCATGTTTAGAAATACACCTAATGCTGAAGCACTAGGTGCTATGTACATAGGTAACTGTAATGCTAGGGTTAAGAATGGTACCAATAGGAATCCTCCACCTACACCTATCATTGCTGCAATAAATCCAACGAATAGACCCCATAGGAATGGTGCAGCTGATGGAACTCTGAAGTGTTCACCGAAGAAATCGAATTCAACTGCCTTAAGCGTTACCTTCATGTTTTTAATTCCTTCTAATTCGTGTAATCGACCTTGAGCTTTTAGTTCTTTTACTTTCTCATAGAATTTTTGAGCAATTTCTTTAGCTTTTCTTTTTCTTTTAGCCATCCATGGTGAAATTTCATTAAACATAAATATTGAAACTGCAAATGCTGCCAAACCAAAGTAACCTACATATTGTTTTAAAGGCATTCCAGCAGTTGCTAAAACAGCTAGTTGAGCTCCTATAACCATACCTAAACCTAAGTAAAAACCAGCAGGCCATA
>JALTZH010000042.1 GCA_027051265.1 archaeon
ATTTTTTAGTAAGAGAAAAACTTATAGCAATCTTTCCTTTCTTTTTAAGTTCTTCAAGTTTTTTTGCCATTTCACTAATAACTCTTTGGAATTTTACACCTTCAGCAGCAGAGATCCATTCTAGTCTAAATCTCTCTTTATCAATACCATTCTGTTCCATCCACCTTCTGATTTTGGGTTCCCTTTTCTTCATATGAACGTTTCCGGATATGTAGTGACAATCTCCAATATGACATCCCGCAACTAGAACCATACCAGCACCTTTTTGAAATGCGTATTGTACAAATTTATGCGATACCCTACCTGTGCACATAACTCTTATAACTCTTACATTTGCAGGATATTGTAATCTAGAAACACCAGCTGTATCAGCACCGGCATAGCTACACCAGTTACATAGAAATGCGAGGATCTTTTCTTCAGGTTTTTCCTGTAAAGCAGCGTCGATTTGAGAATATATTTGCTCATCGGTAAAATGATTCATCTTTATAGCACCAACTGGACATTCAGCTGCACACGTTCCACAACCTTTACATAATGCTGGTGTTAGTTTAGCTTTTCTTTTCTTCTTACCGTTTTCCGTAACTTCTACTATTTTCCATGCACCAAATGGGCAGACACGACTACATATTCCACATCCTATACATTTTTCATATATATGTTCAGCAATATCTCCTCCTAATACAATTTCACCAGCCATTAAAAGCTTCGAAGCTGCCATCGCCGCAGCTCTAGCTTGTGCAATAGAGCTTGGAATGTCTTTTGGTCCTTGACATGCTCCAGCTAAAAATATACCATCGGTAGCTGTATCGACTGGCGCTAATTTAGGATGCTTTTCCATGAAAAATCCATCCGGTGTCTTGGATAGTTTTAACATCTTCGCAATCTTATCAGCATCGTTTTTAGGTACCATACCTGTTGATAATACAACGAGATCAAAATCTTCCTCGTTAACCGTTCCTTCCAATGTATTTTCATATACTAACCTTAACGATTTGTCACCGTTTTCATAAATTTCAGCAGGTCTTCCTCTAATAAATCTTACTCCTAATTTTCTTGCACGTGTATATAGTTCTTCAAAACCTTTTCCAATGCTTCTAATATCCATGTAAAATATAGCAACATCTTTCTTTGGATCTTTTTCTTTTAGCATTGTTGCTAGTTTTAAAGAATAAGTACAACATACACCACCAGAACAATAGCTAGATTCTCCTCGATCTCTAGTACCAACACATAATATGAATGCAACTCTCTTAGGTTCCTTACCATCGCTTGGTCTAACAACATGTCCCTGTGTTGGTCCAGAAGCATTAAACAACCTTTCAAGTTCTAAAGCTGTTATAACGTTTTTATAATCGTTGTAATGAAAATCGTTGTTCTTTTTCGGATCATATATATCGTAACCGGTAGCTACTATTATTGCTCCAACCTTAACTTCTATTATCTTATCCTCATCATTCTTAACTATCGCATCCTTTTCACAAACAATTTCACAGAATCCACATTCAATACATCTCTCTTTATCTAAGGTAACAACGTTTGGAACTGCTTGTGGAAACGGTTTATAGATTGCAGGTCTTATTCCTAATCCAAGATCCCATTCGTTTGGAATTTTAACAGGACATACTTCACTACAAAGACCACAACCGTTACATTTAGATTCATCAACGTATCGTGCTTTCTTTCTAATCTTTACCTTAAAATTTCCAACATAACCTTCGACTTCCTCAACTTCTGCATAAGTTATTAGTTCTATATTTGGATGTTTAGCAACATCTGACATCAATGGCCCTTCTATACAGATTGAACAATCTAGAGTTGGAAACGTCTTATCGAGTTGTGCCATTACTCCACCTATGCTGGGAAGTTTCTCTACAAGATAAACTTTGAATCCCATATCTGCCAAGTCAAGTGCAGCTCTAATACCTGAAATTCCACCTCCTATTATTAGAACTTTCTTTTCAACAGGAACTTTAATAAAACCTAAAGGTTCAAGCAATCTAGCTTTTGCGACAGCTATTCTTACGGCATCTTTAGCTTTTTCCGTTGCTGCTTTTGGATCATACATGTGAACCCAAGAGCAATGTTCTCTTATATTAGCCATTTCAAGAAGATAAGGATTCAATCCTGCTTCCTGTATTGCTTTTCTAAACGTTGTTTCATGTAATCTTGGAGAACATGAAGCTACGACGATTCTGTTTAAGTTATATTTTTTAATTGCTTCTTTAATTTCCTGCTGACCTGCATCGGAACAAGTGTATTTGTTTACGCAGCTAAAAACAACGTTTGGCAATTTTTTCGCATATTCCGCAACTTCTTTAACGTTTACAACACCACCTATATTTAAACCGCAACTACAGACAAAAACACCAATTCTAATATCTTCTTTTTCTTTAGTCATAAGAATCAACTCAGTCCCAATTTGTTACAATTCTTAATCCTAAACTCCTTCTTCTTTCACGTTCCTTTTTGTTGTATTTCAATTTACTTTGAGCAGTTTTAAGAATTTCCTCACTATTAATTTCTTCGTTAACCTCTAGATATCCGTTTTCTAAAGCTTTTTCAAATAGAGATAATCCTTTCTTCGTTCTAATTATAACAGTTGTATATCCTTTCTTTGAACCAACGGATCCTAATGATATATCGGATAATCTTGCGGTAAAATCTTTACACAACTTGCATGAACTTGGAGCAATTTTTCCAAAAGCTTTTGCAACTTTTTCTTTTATTTCCTTACCACTTTTAGTCCAAATATATACAAAACCTCTTTTTATATCCATTTTTTTGATATCGCTTAACGTTATATCATATCTTTCTTTAATTCTTTCTTCAAAACTTTTTTTTGGGAAATTCTCATAACAGAATAAACCTATTAGATATAAGTCGACAGGAACATCGGATTCTTTAGTTTTTTCGAGTAATATTCTCATACTAGATTCTTCCATGAACTTCCTTATACCTGAAATTTGACATCCTGTTCCTATTATTGCTATTCTTTTATAATACTTTAGATTTCTTCCAAAAGCGTTTGGTGTTGAAGATCTTAAATACTTTGTACCTGCGGCTTTTATTATTTCATTTATGTCACTAGTTACTTTGACGGTATTTTTCCATAAATCCCATCCTGTAACAACTGTTGCAGCATTAACGAGATTTTGTTCCAATGCGGCTATTAGAAGAGCAGTCGCAACGCCACCATCTTGACATCTTTCCAATATTCTTTCATCCTTAGCTTTTGCAGCAACTATTTTTATATAGTTTCCAATCCAATCCTCACCAACTTTACCAAATATCTTCTTTTCTAATTCTTTGAAATTGTATTCAACCATTGGACATGAATCGTAGCATGTTCCTTCAATACTACATTTTATGGAACCGTTCTTTAAAGTACATTCTCCAACGAGATACGGGATCGAATTTTCATCGAGATCTATATGCTGGCAAAATGCTGAACAGTTTCCACATCCTGAACATAAATCTTGATCTATTACTTCTCTTTTAAGCTCATCAAATCCTTTGCTCTTTTTTATCAAAGGTACAAATGTTTCTAGGTGCACATCCATCTCATCACCTTTGTAAAAATATCATTATCTTTTATGAAAAATTAACTAAAAAATTTCAATTTATTTTATATAAATATGCAAACAAGAGAAAAACTTTTCATACCTGGGCCAACTGAAGTTAATGAAGAAGTTTTAAGAGCATTATCTAAACATCCGATTGGTCATAGAACAGAAGATTTCAGTAAAATATTGAAAGAATGTTTTGATGGTTTAAAATATATATTCAGAACAAAAAATCCGGTGGTTATTCTTTCAGGATCTGGTACTTCTGGAATGGATGCTGCTATTGCTAGTGTTTTAAAACCTGGGGATGAAGTCATATGTATAACCGGAGGAAAATTTGGTGAAAGATTTGCTGAAATTGCAGAAGCATATGGTGCAAGAGTTAAAAGGTTTGAAATAGAATGGGGTAAGACGTTTGATAAGGATGAACTTGAGAATTTTGTAGCAAATTCAGATGCGGAAATAATTACAATGGTTCACAATGAAACATCAACCGGTGTTAGACATGATGCGGAATTCGTTGGAAAACTTGCAAAAAAGTACAACATGATATATATTTTGGATTGTATTTCTTCTTTAGGAGGAGATTATGTAGAAACCGATAAGTGGAACGTTGACCTCTGTATCTCTGGTTCTCAGAAATGTTTATCGTTACCACCAGGATTATCTTTTGTAGCAATTAGTGAAAAAGCAAAGGAAAGAATTGAAGAAAACACAACTAGATGCTATTACTTAAACTTAAAGAAATATCTTAAATCCATGGAAAAGAATACGACACCATTTACTCCATCAATAAACCTCATATTTGCTTTGAGAAAATCTATAGAGCTGATTAGAAAAGAGGGTTTGGAAAATAGGATAAAGAGGCATGTTAAAATATCAAGAGCTTTAAGAAGAGCTATTGAAGAAATTGGATTGGAATTATTTGTTAAAGATGATGATATTGCTTCAAGAACTGTAACTTCTGTAAAATATCCCAAAGGATTAGGAGATGACTTTCGATACGAAATAAAGAACGAATTCAAAATCCTTTTAGCAGGTGGTCAATCAAAGTTAAAAGGAAAAATTTTCAGAATTGGTCATATGGGTAACGTTACTCCAAACGATGTTATAGCTGTTCTTTCAGCAATAGAACTAACATTAAAAAGAAGAGGATTTAACATAAGGTTAGGTAAGAGTATTGAAAAATTTTTGGAATACATCTGAACTATGATCAATTATATGACAAAAGATAAGGCAAGCCTCGCCTTTTAAGGCGGGGTAAAATTTAAATATCGAACACTTTATTGTATTTATATAGGGGCGTGGCGAGGTGGGTGGATTGAATAAGCCACGAGGAAGGTTAAAATTAAGGAACAAGCGAGATAATTGTTTGGTATATGCCCATCTCGCCACGCCTCCATTAACGAGAACATGTAGAGTAAGATTAGTTGTAGACGAAGGGACGGAGAAGAAACTTTTTGAGCTTGGAGATGTTTTCGCCAAATGTTGGAACGAAGTTAATTATCTCAGAAGGCAGCAATTCTTCAACAAGGTAGGTGTGGATTTTGCGACGACAGAAAGAATGATTTATGAGAAGTACAAGAAAATTTTAAAGGTCAATACTCAGCAAGTTTCGAGGAAGAATACTGAGGCGTGGAAATCTTTTTTCAAGAACCTTAAGCTTAAGAAGATAGGTAAATTACCATCGTTTATAATTCCAAGACCACCGGGATATAAAAAGGATAGGAAGAAAAATAGAAGAGAACCGTTTTTGATTATAAGGAACGATAGGTATGAGATTGAAGATGGTTACATTTATCTGAAAGATTTTAATCTCAAATTAAAATATAAAGGTAGAATCCATATCAAAGGCAAACAAAGACGTCTCGAGATCCATTACGACAGTGTAAGAAAAAGATGGTATGCTCATATACCTTTCTACGTCAAAGAAAAAATCGTAAGAAACGAGTGGAGAAAAGTTCCATTAACACCTCACGGAAATAAACAAGTAGGTATCGATTTAGGCGTCAATAATTTCTTCGCAGTGTTCGTTGAAGATGGAACCACTTTCCTAATCAACGGAAAAC
>JALTZH010000043.1:0-6724 GCA_027051265.1 archaeon
GAATTGGCTAGAGGCATAAAAGAAGCGTGTGATGAATACGGGATATATTTTTTGGGTGGAGATACTAAAGAAACTTTAGAAATAAACATTTCTGGAATTGCTATTGGATTCGTGGAAAAGGATAAGGTTTTGTTAAGAAGTGGTGCAAGAATAAACGATTATATTTGCGTTACCGGTAGATTGGGAGATGCTGCTATGGGTTACTATTGTCTTATAAATAACATCAAGATCGATAAGTTCATCAAAAAAGCACTAGAACCAAAAGCTAGAGTAAAAGAAGGATTAATTCTAAAAGAATTCGCAAACGCATGTATAGATATAAGTGACGGTTTAGCATTTTCGTTAAGTGAAATAGCTAGAAGAAGTAATGTTGGTTTTATAATATATGAGGATAAGATACCCTTTGATAAGGAAATTGTTAAACTATCAAACCAGTTGGGAATAGATTATAGAGACGTTATATATTATAAGGGAGGAGATTATGAGCTTTTGTTTACGATAGGAAAGGATAAAATAGAAGAGCTTAAAAATCATATGGAGTTTACAGTTATAGGAGAGATTAAAGAAAAAGAATTTGGTATGAAAGTTTTTAGGAACAATAAGATCGAAGATTTAGAGATAAAGGGATGGGATAGTTTCAAGTCATCGTTATAGTTTACTCCTCGTTATTGTAAGAAGCTTTGAAACAAACGTTTTCATCTGCTTTTTTGCATAATATAAATTATGAATTTAACCGAATATGAATCAAAAAAGATACTTGAAGCTTATAACATCCCTATTCCTAAAGGAAAGATTGTTAAAGATATAGAGGATTTGAATCATATTCCTTTACCACACGTACTAAAAGCTCAGGTTAAATATGGTTCAAGAAAAAAACAAGGACTTATAAAGATCGCTAGAAGTTTAGATGAATCAATAAGTTTTTACAGATATTTAAGAGATCAAGGTTATCAGATATATGTAGAAGAATATATTAAACATGAACGTGAATTATATCTAAGTATTTTTTGTAATAGAGAAGATGGTACCGTTACATTACTGGCATCTAAATTTGGGGGTGTAGATATTGAAGAAATTGATAAGAAGCATATAATAAGAAAGGATTTAAATATTACGGATGAAAATAGCCCCTTTATCTTCAGAGAGATCGTTAGAAAACTGGATCTCAAAGGTATAATTTTCAGAAAGGTTTCCGATATTTTCTATAAGATGTATAGGATATTTGTTGAAAAGGATTGTCTTCTCGTTGAGATAAATCCGTTAGGAATAGTTGAAAACGATGCTGTTGCTCTTGATGCAAAAATAATATTGGATGATGATGCATATTTTAGACAAAATTTTGAAAGAAAAGATGTCAACTACGTTATCTTAAATGGTAATATCGGTTGTATCGTTAACGGTGCTGGATTAGCAATGGCGACGATGGATATGATTAAAATGTACGGAGGAGAACCTGCAAACTTTTTAGATATAGGAGGAGGGGCAGATAAAGAGAGAATGAAAGCTGCTATAAGAAAAGTTTTGGAGAATAAAAACGTTAGAGTTCTTCTCATAAATATTTTAGGAGGAATAACTAGATGCGATGAAATAGCTAGAGCTATCGTTGAATGTCTCGACATAATAACTGTTCCTATCGTAGTTAGATTAAGGGGTACGAATGAAGAAGAAGGAATTTCAATATTGAGAGAAGCAGGTATAAACGTCTATAAATCGTTAGACGAAGCTATCAAAGCTGCCATTAATCTCTCTAAGAAATAGAAATATTGTTAAACAGGTACCTACCTCACAATACTTACCAAACTGATATAATTCTCTAAGATTTTAAAAGAGCGTTTAAAACAATTTCCCTTATCTTCTTCATATCCTTTCTTTCAATGAATCCCCTTGCTATATCTTTTCTTCCACCACCTTTTCCTCCAAGTTCTTTGATTATTTTAAGTAAAGTTTCCTTTGAATCTATTTTATAGCCCATGATTACAACGCTACTTGGCGAATCCTTGTTAATCAGAACTATAACTCTGTTTCTATCCTCTCTTAGAAGTTTACTTGCTATCTTTGTCATGTCCTCCATGCTCATATCAACTTCTTCTATCAAAAGTTTTGTATCGTTTATGCTTTCAAATTTATTTATTAGAATATTTATTTTTAATTTTATCAATTCTTTATATAATCTTTCTCTCTCCTTTTTTAATCTTTCGTAATCTCTATATAACTTTTTAAACGCTTCTACGGATTCTTCAGGTTTAACATTTAATTCTCTGGAAATTTCTTCCAACATGATACTTCTATTTTTAAGCAACTCTAAGGCTTTGTCTCCCGCTACAAATTCAAATCTTATAATTGAATCGGAAATCTTTTTCACATCCAGTATTTTAAGAAGCTTTGCTTCACCCGTATATTTTAGATGTGTTCCACCACACGCTTCTATATCGAAATTGTTTATTTTGACTATTCTTAGATATTTTCCTGGAATATATCCTCCTTGATAAATTCTAAATCCGAATTGTTTCTCCGCAACATCTCTTCTTAAAATTAAACTTTCGACCTTTATATTTTTTCTTATTATTTCGTTCGCAACATTTTCGATTTTTCTTATCTCATCCATAGTTGGTAGTTTGTAGTGCGTTATATCTAATCTAGCTTTATCTATATCTTTTTCTGCACCTGCTTGCCATACGTGATTTCCTAAAACCTGTCTACATGCACCGTTTAGAATATGGGTTGCGGTATGATGTATCGAAAGTTGAATTCTCCTATCCCTATCAATTATACATCTAACAACATCCCCTTCCTTGAATGTTATCTTATCAACCTCGTGAAGTATAACACCATCTTCCTTTATTACATTTATAACTTTGGATTGATTTATATAACCCGTATCATGTTGCTGTCCACCACTCGTTGGATAGAAAGCAGTTTTATCTAAGATTACATATTTGTTGTTTAGTATTTTTAATACTTTCGCATTAAATTCTAAAAGTTTGTAATCATCGTAGTATAAAATTTTTGTCTCAGGAAATTTTTCTTTAAGAATTTTCTTTCGTACCTGTTTTTCAATTTGACTTTTACTAGTTAGTTTGCTGTAAAAATCCTTAGGTATCTCTATATTTAAATGTTCTCTAATCATTTCTGGACTTATTCCATAAGATTCATAGAGGAGGATTAACATTTTTTCATCAAGTTTTCTTCTTTTAAATTTTTTTAGAACTTTAATCATGTTTTTCCTAGTCTCTTCGTATTTCTTGATCTCATGCTCAATTATTTCAAATATTTCATCAAGATTTTCCATTAGTTCAGGATATTGGTCTCTTAATTCATGAGCATGTAGTTCCAATACTTTATTTATATCAAAATCAAAACCGTACTTTTTCATAAGGTCAAGAGCTCTTCTCAATATTACTCTTAAATAATATCCAGCACCTGTATTGCTTGGAAGAGCACCATCGTTAATTGCAAAGAGTAAACTTCTCATATGATCAGCTATACTATACAACGCAAACATTGGTTCAAGATGTTTTTTAAGAGTATTGGTTTCGATTCCTATTATCTTTGAAATTTTTGAAAATTCCTTTTCATAATCCTCAACGCTCTCTATATCTAACAACGATGCATAGGGTAAAAATTTCAGCATTATATCGTTCTCACGTTTCATTCCTACCTCTTTCAACATATAATCAACAACTTTTCCAAATACGACATCGTAACTCGTTTTATCTGGATTTAAAAGCCACGCAGGTCTCTCTTGTCCCATACCCATATCTAAAACTTTAATCGAAAGCTCTTTTACATCTGAATCATATATTTCGTATTGCATATATACTTGATTACCTATTTCCAGGCCTCTAACAAAAAATTCCATACTTGGACCAAGATTTCCTCCACCAACCCATACATCTTCATGAAAAATTATTTCTTCTTTTGGTATTTTTAGCTCTTTAGATAACCAGACGTATATGTGGTTTAGATATTCGTTTGGATTATAATTTTCTTTTTGAAATGCATGTTGTCCTATCATTACAAATCCCGTATAATGTCTTCCCGTAATTCCCACGTTCTCTAGATCGTTAAATCTTAAGCAAAACTGCGGAACAACCAATGGATTTGCAGGTGGTTCTACTTCTCCTTTTACGCAATGTGGTTGGAAATCGTAAATCGATGCTTGAACAAAAAATACATCATCTCTCCATCTTGCCACTACGGGATATCTTTTTATTGGAGTGTAACCAAATTTCTTAAAGGTATTAGCAAAACTTTTCCAAACCTGTAAATAATCGAACTTAACATTGGATACCGGATTTTTTATAAACTCATATTTACCAATACAACTAGCATCTCCACAAACATCTCGTGGATAATAGCTCCAGAAGTATGTTTTACATTTTTTACATCTATACCTTTTAAAATCAATGCTCTTTAAGAATTCAATTGGATAAAATTTCTCATAGTTTTTACTTGCATATTCTTTGAATCTCTTCTTCAACTCCTTCTCTTCTATCATAAAATATTAATAAAATGTTTAAAATCTGCATTGGATATAACGTTTAAATTCCTCTCCTAGTATATAAAAACTTGAAGAAATTTTCATCGAAATGAATAATTTTTGTTTTTATTTTTAATTATTGGAAGGAAAGGTTACCTCACAACTTTGTACTCATCTTTTCCGTATTCATAAATGAGTCCTTCCATCTTCAGTTTGTTTATTATTTTCTTAACGTTTTCTTCATCTATTTGATATCTTTGCGCCTCTTTTATAATCTCATCTATATGCGCGGTTCCTGACGTTTCTTCCAAACCTTTTATTATACTTAGTATTACGCTGATCTTATCACGTTGAGATTTTGGTATACCAACCATTATTTTATCTATATCAATAACTCCAGATTCAACATCTAAACCTGCTTCGAGTAAGCAAGACTTCATAAGATTTATTGCTCTATCAGCATCTTCTTCCGTCGCAACATTACTCAATCTAAGTCTTGCAGATGCGAGAGTTAACCTTATAACACTCCACAACTGTCTCGGAGTAATTGGTATTGGATAACTTTCGTTCTTTGATGCAGTCTCCCTTAATTTCATGTAAAAGTCTTTGATCTTTTCTTTAGCTTCATCACTTAACTTCGGATGAATTTTTCTACGAGCATAAGCAACGTATTTCTTCAAGAATTCTGGTTCGAGAATAGGTTTTATTTCTTCAGGATTTGTTGCTGTTTTTAATATATGTTTTGCAACGTCTTCACTTTCCTCTGGCTTATCCATTACAAAGAAAATCAAATCGAATCTTGAAATTATTGTTGGAGGTAGATCTATTTGCTCAGCTATTGGTTTATATCTATCAAATCTTCCAAGTTTTGGATTCGCAGCTGCTAATATTGAACATCTCGCTTTAAAGCTTGCAATTACTCCAGCTTTACTTATCGAAACCTGTTCTTGTTCCATAACTTCATGCAACGCTTCCCTGTCTTTTCTATCCATCTTTTCGAATTCATCGATCAATACTATTCCCTTATCCGCAAGAACACAAGCACCAGCTTCGATACTAAAACTATTTCCTTCGGAAAATTCATCTCTGACAAGTGCAACGGTTAAACCAGCGGCAGAGCTTCCTCTACCTGTTGTATATATACATTTTGGTGCCAATGTCTTTACGTATTGTAGTATCGAGGACTTTCCTGTCGCAGGATCTCCTACCAATAGTATGTGAATGTTTCCTCTTATTTTACTACCTTTTAATCTTATACTTGGAGCTGAAAAAAGTTGTAAAGCTATTGCTTCCTTTATTGTTCTGTAACCATAGATATGGGGTGCTATGCTATTAACAATTATATCGAAGATATCTTTTCTTTTAGCTAGGTTTTTAATCTTGATCACATCATCCTCAGAAATTTCTATCTCTTCATACTCCGTTTCAATTGTTTCTATATTGTTTGTATCTAAAAATATATCAATGGTTCCATCCTTTTTTACATATCCTTTTAAGATACCAATTGCTGCAACTTTGTCACCGGGATTTATTTTACCAACGATATCATCATAGAGGTATAAAATTAGTTGTGTTGGTTTTTCTCCACCTCTTAACTCTTCTAAATTTTCTTGTATCAAGGCTTTTTGAAAATCTAATAGTTTCGTAGCTTTTATATCAAGACTGAACTGCGTAAATCCGCATTCACATCTTTTTGGTTGTTGTATTTTATCTTCGACATTTGTTATTATAACGGTACCACATTGTTTACATTTGTAAACTGCTTCTATAACTTTAGGTTTTATATCGGTAACTTTTCTCACAATTCCTTCAACAATTATCAACTTACCAAGGTGTTCATACCTCAAATCTTTTATTTTTATTTTTAGATTAAACTCTTCGTTAGTTTCTTTTTTTAGAAGATCATCCAGTTTAAATCTTATATATCCATTTATCTTATAATCTTCTCTTAATATTTCTTTAAATATATTTAAATAATCCTCAGCTTTATTGCTTAAAGTTAGTTCGAAAAATATATCCTTATCATACCTATATATATCCATCAAGGAGATTTCAATACTTTTTCTTATAGGATAATCATCCCTAAGCTTTTCCAGCTGCTTTTTGTAATACGTTTCTAAAAACATCTTAAGTTTTGATTTTATGTCTTGAAGAGTTTTACCATATTCTTTCATCTCCATAAAAAATAAAAAATACATCATATCTCTTTTCATGAAATTTAAAATATACTATATAGGATATATT
>JALTZH010000043.1:6734-22292 GCA_027051265.1 archaeon
TTTTTGTTATTATTAATGAAATGGAATTGCAAAGAGATTTCAGAACATGCTAAAAAAGATTTTGAAGAAGCATGGATTCGGACAAAAACGTTAATAAAGGAAGCATCTCCTCGTAACAAATATCCACTTAGAAAAATAAGATATGGTAAGGAGCATCCGGTTTTTAATCTAATACAAAACCTTAGGAGGATTTTCATCTGTCTTGGATTTGAAGAAGTTATTAATCCAATCTTTATAGAGGAAAAAGATATATACAAACAATTTGGAAATGAAGCTCCAGCTATCCTGGATAGATGTTATTACCTCGCAGCATTGCCTCGACCAGATATTGGTATAAAAAAAGAGGATGAAATCTATCTCAAAAAAGAATTCCAACTCAATGATGATTCCATCAAATGTCTAAAAGGAATCTTTCATGAATACAAGAAAGGGAAAATCAGTGGAGATGATCTCGTTCATGAAATTTCAAAAAGATTAAACGTAAACGATGTCATAGCTACTAAAATAATCAACTACTTTAAGGAGTTTAAAGAATTAAAACCAATCCCAAGTAAAATCGTTTTGAGAAGTCATATGACCAGTGGATGGTTCATAACTTTATCATCTATAATAAGGGAAAAACCTAAACCTATTAAAATGTTTTCAATAGATCGATGTTTCAGAAGAGAACAGAAAGAGAATCAAATCAGAATCAGATCATACTTCTCCGCTAGTTGTGTAGTTGCGGATGAAGATGTAACAGTTGACGATGGAAAACTGTTGTCAGAGGCTATTCTTGAAAATCTTGGTTTTGATAAAATAAGATTTAGACCTGATGAAAAGAGATCAAAGTATTATGCACCAGATACACAAACGGAAGTTTTTGTTTATGATAAAAACCTCGGTTGGGTTGAGGTTGCAACCTTTGGAATATATAGCCCCGTTGCTTTGTCCAGATATGATATCAATATACCAGTATTGAATTTAGGTTTTGGTGTTGAACGTCTTGCAATGATAAAGTATGGGTATGATGATATTAGAAAATTGGTTTATCCACAATTCTACTCTCCAATAAAATTTTCCGATAGAGAACTTGCGGCGATGATAAGTTTTGAAGAATTCCCAACCACAATGACTGGTATAGAAATTGCAAAGAGAATTATAGAAATAGCCATAAAAAATGCTAAGGAAAAGGCACCATGCGAATTTTTAGTTTATGAAGGAGATTTATTGGGAAGAAAGGTTAAAGTTTTCGTATATGAGAAAGAGGAAGGAAAACATTTACTTGGGCCTGCATACTCAAATAGAATCTTTATATATAATGGTAACATCTATGGTTTGCCTGAAGATTCTAAGAACGATGCTAAAAGATATGGAATAGATATTGGTATAAGATATATAGATGGTATAGCGTATAAATTTGCACGAGAAATTGAGAAATCAATTCTAAATGAAAAGGAAGAGATTAAGTTTAGAGTCACTCTTGTTAGAAATTTACCAGATATAAATTTAAAACTCAGAGAAGAGGCAATGGAATTCATCATGAGCAATGGTAAGAAGATCGATGTTCGTGGTCCGGTTTTTATAAATTTAAGAGCAATAATCAAATGAAAATACTATTCAATCAGAACTAGAAGCTACTTTTAAATAAAGATATTATGGAAAAAATAGAAAAACTAACACCATTGATGCAACAGTATTACAAAATCAAACAGAAGTATAAGGATTGTCTAGTATTCTTTAGGTTAGGTGATTTTTACGAATTATTCAACGAAGATGCTAAAATCGCATCCAGGGAATTAGGTATCGTCTTAACATCTCGTGATAAAAAGACACCGATGGCTGGTGTTCCTCATCATTCAGCAATGAGTTATATTAAAAAATTAATCGATAAGGGGTATAAGGTTGCGATATGTGAACAGCTTGAAGAGCCAGGTAAAAGAAGAGGGTTATTGAAGAGAGATGTTGTAAGAGTAATAACACCTGGAACGCTTATAGAAGAAGAACTCTTACCTACTGAAAATAATTTTTTAGCATCAATTGTTCAAGAAGGAAATAGATTCGGAATAGCTTTTGTTGATGTATCAACTGGTGAGTTTTTTACAACTGAAGTAAAAGATAAAGAAGAAGTAATAGCTGAAATCATGAAATATTCTCCAGTAGAAGCCATAGTGCCAAGTTATTTGGATAAGGATTTACTTGAAGAATTAAAGAAGAATATAAGAGTCGTCCATTATTACAACGATAAGTTTTTTGATTTAAAAGTAGCAAAGGAGATTTTAGAAAAGAACGTTGGTAATTTGGAAGCGTTAGAATTATCCGAACTAAACATTCGTGCTTGTGGTGCTATTATAAACTATATTAAAGAGGCTAAGTTGAACATAGATTTTAAGATACAAAAATATGTTAGAGAAAAGTATATGATTTTAGATACAACAACTTTAAGAAACTTGGAGATATTTAAAAACCTGATTGATGGTTCCAGAAGAGGAACGTTAATTGAAGTTCTTGATAAAACCGTAACGCCTATGGGTAAAAGATTGCTGAGAAGATGGTTACAAAGACCTTTGCTTGACTTAAACGAGATCGAAGCAAGATTGGATGCGGTTGAAGAATTGAAAGAGAAATCTTTTACAAGAAATGAACTGAGAACAATTTTAAGGAAGGTTTATGATATAGAGAGAATAATTAACCGTGTTGTAAACAAATCAGCCAATGCGAGAGATTTGGTAGCGTTAAAGAATTCTCTTATAGCAGTTATGAAGATTAAAAGGTATTCATTTACTTCTAGAAAATTATCGAATTTGGTTTCATCTCTTGATACATGTATAGATTTAGCAGATCTAATTGATAGAGCATTGGTTGAAGATCCACCACCAACTATTAAGGAAGGAAACATAATAAAAAATGGTTTCAATTATGAATTAGATGAACTAAGAGAAATTAAAAGGAATAGAGAAAAATTTCTTAAAGAGATTGAAGAAAGAGAGAGAAAAAGAACTGGAATAGAAAAGCTTAGAATCGACTATAACAGCGTGATCGGATATTTTATAGAAGTTCCAAAAGGAAAGATACATCTCGTACCTAAAGATTATATAAGAAAACAAACGCTTGTGAGTGTTGAAAGATATACAATTAAAGAATTAATGGAATTGGAACAGAATTTATTATATATCGATGAAAAGATAAAAAGATTAGAATATGAAATATTTGAGGAAATAAGAGAAGAAGTTGCTAAAAGAAAAGATGCCATAAAGAGATTATCGGAAAGGATTGCAGAGCTTGATGTTCTATGTAGCTTAGCAGAAGTTGCTGTTCAAAACAATTACGTAAGACCAAAAATTACAAACGGATATTCCATTATAATTAGGGATTCAAGACATCCGACCGTTGAATTAACCACAAAATTTATCCCAAATGATGTAAACTTGGATGAGAAATCAAGGATCCTAATTATAACCGGACCAAATATGTCTGGAAAATCAACATATCTAAGACAAATCGCCCTTACAGTAATAATGGCACAGATTGGAAGTTTTGTTCCAGCATCTAAAGCGATAATTGGTATAGTTGATAGGATATTTACCAGAATAGGATCGGTTGATGATATTACGAGAGGATATAGTAGCTTTATGGTTGAAATGATGGAGTTGTCTAAAATTTTAAGAAACGCAACGTCAAGAAGCCTTATTTTGTTGGATGAAATTGGTAAGAATACATCGGTTACAGATGGTTTATGTCTTGCATGGGCTGCTGTTGAATACATACACGACAAAATTAAGGCAAAAACGTTATTCGCAACACATTTCCACGAAATTTCTGAACTCGAAAAATATTTGGATTATGTGAAAAACTATCATTTCGAAATTAAAGAGGAGAACGGTAAGGTTATATTCGATAGAAAGATAAAACCTGGAGCAATAAGAGAAAGCTATGGTATAAAAGTTGCTAAACTCGCAGGATTGCCTAAAGATTTACTCGAAAGAGCTGAAGAAATCTCAAAAACCATGCTCAAAAAATCCGAGATATCTTATGAGAACCGTGAAATTAAAACGAATATAAATTATTCTGTTAAAAATTTTTTGGAAGATATTTCTAAAATAGATGTTTTAAACATGACTCCAATAAATGCTATCATTAAGCTAAACGAATTAAAGAATAAGGCAAACGAATTGTTGAAAAATATAGAAAAATAGCTTTTCGTATTCACGAAAAATTTCATAACGATCTATACACTATTATAAATCAATTCTCTTGCTCAATTAGAGTTTGTTTGATGATTCAAGTTTATTATAACATAAGCGCTTCTTTCCTCAATTTCTTCATCGCTACTAAAACTTAAAATAATAGCTCTATGTATTTTATTCTTAACATCCTTTTCAAGAATTATCCAGTATATAACCGACGAGGGTATCAACGTTCCGTTAGGAAGTTTTGTGTAAAGTTGTTTGACAGCTATGTTAATTTTTTCCCAATCATAACCCTTTTCCTTTAAAACTTTTTTCACAAATTCTTTCTCTTCATCTGTAGGATTCCCGAGTTTGAGATCAACGTAACGAATGCAGAAGTAGTCCAATACTCTATCGCATAAGGTTTGAACTGGATAAAGCGTTTTATTTATCAGATTGACATTTGTTTTTACAATGATTTTTCTCGAATGGAAATCTTTCGGATAGATTTCAAGTTCTCCTGTGCAAACTTTCTTGATATATTTTCCGCTTTCTACCTTTGCAGTTCCAAGTCTTTCATGGAATTCAATAACAATATCTCCATACTCTTTGATAAGATCCGATAGGAATTTCTTTGATTTGTTATTGTTTAATACGATGTTGAATGCTATTTCTTCAGCTTTGTTTATTTCTATACAGTTAGACAAACTTTTTGTAAACGTTTCTTCAACAATTTTTGCACGACCAGATTCTAGATGCTCTCTTACAGATACATTTTCTTCAACTTCTATTATATTTATTGTATGAACTTTTTTCTCGCTTATTTCTGTTTTGTTTTCAAAGGGATTTACCTTTATAATGGTTAAATGGAACGTATTTAGGTATAATGCTCCAGTTGCTATGGAAACTAGGAGTATGGAAATTATTAGAATGATTATTCTTTTTAGCATTACTTCCGCTCTTTTTTTCATATTTTTAACTAAGTCATGCAACTTATACACTTATTCATGTCTAACACTCAAACCGTTAGAACCAAGCTTAAATTCATCGTTAATAATGATAAACATCCCTATTAATCTCGCTTTCAAAAAGCATCTTATAGGTCTTAGGAAAATATAGAAGGCCGGGGCCGGGATTCGAACCCGGCTCGCGGGATCCACAGTCCCGCAGGATGACCACTACCCCACCCCGGCAGTTATAATCATTTTAAATAAGAAAAATTTTAATAAGAAAAAAGATGAAAATTTTTCATTATCAAATTTCTCACTATTAAAAGAGAAGATATTTCCAACGTGAAAAATACTATGTAAAAAATAATAACTTAATTTATGAAGAAGATTAAAACAATAGAAGATTTAGGTTTGGATTATGAAATAGTAGAAAAATTGAAAAGTAATGGTTATAATACTTTAGAATCGATTGCAACTGCTAGGGTAGAAGATTTAAAAGAAATTCTTGGTATTCCAGAACAAATTGTAAGAGAAATTATTTATCTTGCAATGAAAAATGTTGATGTTCATATCATCACTGGATTGGAAGCGTTGGAAAAAAGAAAAAGTATAAAGAGAATCACTACTGGAAGTAAATCACTTGACGAATTGTTAGGAGGAGGTATTCAAACGAAAACGATAACGGAATTCGCAGGGGAGTTTGGTTCTGGGAAGACGCAGATATGTCATCAACTTTCGGTAAACGTTCAACTACCAGAAGATAAGGGTGGATTAAATAAATCTGCAATTTATATTGATACTGAAAATACTTTCAGACCAGAGAGGATAATGCAGATGGCAAAGGCTTTAAATCTCGATGATAAAAAAGTTCTCGAAAATATTATTGTTGCACGAGTTTTCAGTGTTGATCAACAGATATTTTTAGTTGAAAATAAATTGGAGGAACTTATACAGCAGAAAGATGCTGGATTAATAGTTGTCGATTCCTTAACATCTTTATTCAGAGCAGAATATATAGGTAGAGGAATGCTTGCAGCAAGACAACAAAAGTTGAACAAACATATCCACGATTTAAGTAGAATAGCAGATATGTATGATATTGCAGTAGTTGTAACAAACCAGGTTATGGCTAGACCAGATACATTTTTTGGTGAACCAACAATACCAATAGGAGGTCACATTGTCGGTCATGGTTGTAATTACCGTGTTTTTCTTAGAAAAGCTAAGGGTGGTAAAAGAATCGCAAGAATTATAGATGCTCCAGATTTAGAAGAAAGAGAAGCAACTTTTGTAATAGTATCAGATGGTATAAGAGATGAAGATGTTATAAAAAAGAGAAGAAAGTGAAAAATATATCCACGAATATTTACACCGACCTCCTTCCCGTGCTAAACAGTAGTTCAGAAGGTGTGTTGGTATTAGATACATAAAGGAATTAGTAGCTAAAATAGTAAAAGTTTTTTAGTATTTGGAAATTATAATTTCTATGAGCCGATTCAAAGAACTCGTTCAACTTACTAAAGAAGTTGCAAATGCCTTGAATTTAAAGCAAAATAGAAATCTAAAAAAATTTATGGATAAAGTCTTCGAAAGAGTAGCAGAAAGATTTAATTTATGTAGAGATTTTCAAGCAAGAGCTAAAGTGTATGGAGATGCTTTTGAAGCCATATTTATAACAATTATGGAAACATTCTTCCCAGATATAAAACTTATTCATCAGTATGAAATTTCTGAAATATGTATGATAGGTGAAGGAAAAGCTGATTTTGTTGTTCTTAAGGAAGAAAACAAAAAGTGGGGTAACTTAAAAGCAGAAAAGGTTGATAAAATTATTGCAGTAATAGAGACTAAGGGTTCTGCTGATTATATAATCTGCAATGGTAAGCGAATAGAGCTTCCGAGGCCAGGTATGGTTAGAACAGATACTGTAAAGAAAGCAATATCAAACGCAGCTCAAGTAAAGTATGGTCTCTCTACCGATATACTCTTTATTGTTATAACCAGTCATAAACCTACTAGCGGTAACGCTAAATGTATGATTGATTTAGCATTAAAATCTAAATTATTCGATATGGTTGTTGATGTTACTAATTTCAATGAATTAAAAGAGATGGTTTCAATGATTAGAAAGCGTTTAAAATTCAGCTAACTTTTTCTGAGATTTGTACTGAGCAATTCTCTTTTGAGCGAGTTTTACATATTCTTTGTTTATATCAATACCTATGTAGTGTCGTTTAAGCATTATTGCTGCTATACATGTCGTTCCACTACCAACAAAGGGATCTAATACGACATCTCCTTCAAATGTGTAAAGCTGAATACATCTGTACGGTAATTCAATTGGGAACGGTGCTGGATGTCCGACTTCTTTAGCTGAAGCTGGTGGAAACGTCCATACACTTCTAGTAAACTTTATGAATTCTTCTCGTGAGATTGTATCTCTTTTTCCTCTTTTTTCTCTCTTAAAGCTTCCTTTTGAAAAGACTAGAATATATTCATGAACATCTCTAAGTACTGGATTCGTAGCGGATTGCCATGATCCCCACGCAGTTGAAGAACCAGCAACAGAGTTGCCCTTATACCAAATTATTTCACCTCTCATGAGGAATCCTATTTTCTCAAATACTTGGATCAAATAAGCGTGCAACGGTATGTATGGCTTCCTTCCAAGGTTGGCTACATTAAAACAGATTCTTCCTCCCCAGACTAGCACTCTATAAACCTCTCTCATAACTTCCTCAATGAAGTCTAAATACTCTTTTAGAGTTAAATCCTCATCGTATTCTTTGCCAACATTATAGGGTGGTGATGTAACCATCAAATGAACACAATTGTCTGGTAACTTCTTTAAAACATCTCTGGCATCTCCAAGTATCACTTTATCCAAATATTCTGAAGGAACAGGATTTTCAATCAAATCTTTCTCCGAAGGTTTCGGTAGTTCTAAATCTTTATACATCTTTCTTGAATAGAAAGGTGTCGAATCATGAGATATTCTTCCCGAAACTCCAAATTCGCTTGTCCTAGTTTTCTTTCGTCGTGCCATGGTCATCACCTACCTAATCAAGCAAATTATCAAAATCTATCAATTCTTTAAATCTCTCTAACTTTTATTCTAATTTCATCAATTTTATCATTTTTCTTTCTTTTCCTCATAGTATTTCCTCATATAACCTTTTTCGTCTAAATAAGTTATTAACATTTGCTTAACGGCATCCGAAACATTTGTATCCCATTTTTTTGCAACCATTTTAACCATCATTATACATTTAACGGAATTTTCATAGTCTTCCACTTTTCACTATACTTCCTTCTTTCTTCACTCATTCATTCACCTCCAATATTAGAGCACCAAGTAAGTATATAATCATTACATATACATATAGTATATTAATATTACCCATATCTGGCTCAAATTAAAAACATTTATGCCATCGCTTATACTGAACTATTTAGAGGAAGATAGAGGATCAAAACTGCCTACAGAGTTTCAAAGGATTTCAGAGCTAAAACTACTTCTAAGAACATCTCAGTCAGATTGTTCTACTTTCTCTTTTCCCTTTGCTTGTATAATGTATGGATCCTGATAAATCTTACACTGTGATTAGTCTTTAATCTCAACGAAAAACCTGTAATTACAGCTAAAATCCTTGCTATATTCGTCTTCCAGTTTAAAGTTGATTATGGTTAAAAGAGTGCTCTATTGAAAATTGAATGAATATCGATGAGAAATCCAGTAGGCAATTATGATTGTTCGACAGTAACATCATGATCATTTAGTTGGCAAAGTAGTTAGCTAATTTTTCAACAGAGCATTAAAAGAGCAATAACTAAAGCCAAAGTTGGTGGAAAAAATAAAATTCTAAATGATTTTAACTTTTAGCTTTGCCCATTCTCTTACAGATTTTGCTATGTCAACATCTATTTTAGACCAATCTTCTACAGTTTTTGCTACATCAATATTTATCTCTGTCCATTCTTCTACGAATTCTGCTAAAATTTTACTCTTCCTGTGCCTCTTTATCATCTTTCATCTCCTGCTTAGGAAAAGTATAAGCTACATGGTGAATACCAGACTCTTCAAGGATATATTTACCTAACCATTTTCTCATAATTTTCCATTCATTGATGAAGTGTCTGTACCATTTGACTTTAAGTCCGAGTTTTCTAGCCTTATCAAAATCTATTATATAATAGTGTGCGGGGAAATCAAATACCAAAGATTTAGAAATTCTCTCACATTCATTTTCCTTATATCCAGCCATGCTAAGTAACTCGTAGGCATATTCTCTAACCATGTGTAAAAGTCCTACTCTTTCTTCGTATATTGTTAGATCAATGCTTTCAATTAAATGCTGATATGGGTATGGTATATCTTCCCTATATGTTTTCTCAAATTTCTTATTTAGCTTATTAAACCCTCTAACTGTAGCAAGGCTAGATTCTCTACCTCGTGGAGTTGATATTATTGGGTCTATTGGTGATAATTTGCTAAGTTCCCCCATTACGATTTCGTTAGAAGCAATTGCAATTAGTGTTGCACTACTTGCTGCGATTTGAGGAATAAAGGTTGTAATTTTTTTAAAATTCTTACGTAGAACTTTAGCTATTGTATAAGCAGAATTTGGATTGCCACCATAACTATGAAGTAATAGATAAAGCTTATCAGTAACTCCTAATTCTTTAGCCTTCTCTACGAAGGTTTCAATAGCAAATTCTTCTGGTGTAGATAATTCCGCCATTAAAACACGTGTAGGAGACATTCTATAGGGTACATGAGGCGCTATAATCGCTAATAAAGTAACATTCTTCTTTGAGGAGAATGTAACAATCTCACTATCTTTTTCAGGCATGCACAATTCGAATACTTCCTCCCTACTTATTGATTTCTCAGCTTTTTGCATATTACTTATTTATAATTTACTATATAATTCATCCCCATTTTGAAAAAGTAAGACTTTCTTAGTAATATTTGTAACGTAAAAAAGGAAACGAAACGATAAAAATTATAACAAGCCACGATTAGCATGAGTTTAAATTTAACACTTTAGAGCAAGATAGCTCATATAGCTTCTAATATTTTTTGTAGAAAGATTCTCTCAGGCACTGCACCTTCAAACGATATTTTTTCATTGATTACAATTTTAGGTACAGCATATACGTTATATTTTGATGCTTCTTCAGGAAATTCACTTGCATCATAGACTTCAGCTTTAATATTTTTATTTTCAATCGCAAACTTATAAGCAGTGATCGCAGCCATTGGACAATAAGGACATGTTGGTGTTACAAAAACTTTTATAATCACTTCATTTTCTATCTTTTTTACTTTATCCAAAATTTCTTTTGAGAGAGAAGTATCACCAGTTGATATCATTTTAATCGTTTCTATAAGAGTCGTATATTCATAGCCATATGGTATCCCGTAGAATCTTATGTTTAAATCGTTTCCATCTTCATCCAAGAAAACCAATGCAGGATATTTTTTCAAGTTAAAGTTCTTCGCCATTTCGTTATTTTGATCATATATTTTTACATTTATTTTTTTAATATTCATTGCTAAAGTGTTTAATATCTCTTCTCCATCTTTACTGTATTCATCCTCCCCAGATTTAAATAGAAGTATATTTACGTTTTTCCTCATGTTCTTTAATTCCCTTTTTGTTTCTTCCAGTAAATCTTTTCCCATCTTAACCATAAGTTTTGTTACTTTTTTTAACAATAAGAAAAATTATTTATAAAAAGATATTATATATAATATTTATTAATATTTATAATTTTAAATTTATTTAAAAATAAAACATAAGATATTAATAGGAACGAATTCTACCCAATCTTAATGCGTTAAGTATTACAGCTAAACTCAATCCCATATCCCCAATTGCTACAGCCAACCATAAACTTGTTTTACCAAATAATGCCAATAAACCTAGTGACCCTTTAATCGTAATAGAAGCTGTTATGTTTTGTTTTATGATTTGCATTGTTTTTTTACTCAATTTTATGAGATAGTTTATTTTTAACAGTTCATCATGCATCAGTACAATATCTGCAGATTCTATTGCTATATCTGTACCTGTATGACCCATAGCAATACCAACGTTTGCTTTAGCTAAAGCTGGAGCATCGTTAATTCCATCTCCAACCATTACAACGTTACCATATCTTTTTGTTAGATTTTCTACGATTCTAACCTTATCTTCGGGTAACAATTCATAATAGTATTCATCTATTCCTAACTTTTTTGCAACTACTTCTGCAACTGTTTTATTATCCCCTGTTAACATAACCGTCTTAATTTTATTCTTCTTTAATTCTTGAATTAATTCAAATGCGTGCTCTCTTATAGTGTCTGCTAATAAAATTGCTCCAAGTAATGTATTCCTATTGCCTACAAAAACAACAGTTTCTCCTCTTTTTTTAACTTCATCAACAATATTTGTTGGTATCTCTATATTCATCTCCTCAAATAATGTTTTATTACCGATTAGATAAAGCTCACCATCTATGTATCCTGTTATACCTTTTCCTGTATATGATTTAAATTCATAAACATTATAAAGCTTTAAATTTTTCTCTTTCGCATATTCAACTATAGCTTTTGCTATTGGATGATTTGACTTCATTTCTAAGGATGCTGCAATTCTCACTAATTCATCAGCATTGAAATTGTTAAACGTTATAACGTTATGAACTTTAAGTGTTCCTTTAGTTAATGTTCCAGTTTTATCGAATACAAATGTTGAAGCCTTTCCTATCTCCTCTACATAGTTACCTCCTTTTATTAAAACACCATTTCTTGCAGCTGAAGTTATTGCTGATACCATGGATACCGGTGTAGAGATTGCTAGAGCGCATGGACATGCTACAACCAACAATACTAGACCTCTATAGAACCATTCTTCAAACGGTAATTTAAATATCAGTGTTGGTATAAACATAACTAATAGTGCTAGAATTATAATTAGAGGAGTATAGTATTTAGCAAATCTATTTATGAATATTTCAGTTCTTGACTTTTTTCTCTGCGCTTCTTCAACTAATCTTACAATCTTAGATAACAATGTCTCGTTTGATTTTCTCGTAACTTTTATTTCGAGATATCCTTCCTCATTAATAGTACCAGCATAAACAAAATCTCCAACAGTTTTAACAACAGGGATACTTTCTCCAGTAATTGGAGCTTGATTAACGGTTGAATATCCTTTTACAACGATACCATCAAGAGGTATCTTATCACCGGGTTTTACAACAATAATGTCTCCAACATTTACTTCATGAACGTGTAAAGTTACGATTTTATCACCTTTTTTAACCTTTGCAACTTCAGGTGCTAACTTAAGTAGAGAGGCAATCGATCTCCTAGCTCTTTCAGCAGCATATTCTTCAAGAAATTCAGCTATGTAGAATAGAAACATCACAGCAGCTCCTTCTTCACCGTGATCTATAAGAAATGCACCTATTGTAGCTATTGTTATCAGCAGATTTATACTGATTTTTTTCCTAATTAAGAGTTTAAACGCTTTAAGTATAATACTGTAACCAGAAATTCCTACAACGATTAAAAAGAGAATTTCAGCTAAAAAATAATTTTTTAATATAAATTCCGTATAAAGTCCAAGAGCAAGTAAAATTCCAGATGATATAATTATTAGAAGTTGTTTACGATAAATTAATTTATTACCAATATCTATACTACATCTATCACATTCATCATGATTATTGTGAAGAATATCTCTCACTGACATGTTCAACACCAACTTTAATCAATTTAACCACATGATCATCGTGAAGTGAATAGTAAACGGATTTCCCTTCTCTCCTATATTTAACTAACTCATAGCTCCTCAATAATCTTAACTGATGAGATACCGCTGATTGGCTCATACCAAGAATTGCAGATAGCTCGCATACACATAATTCTCTTATAGAAAGCGCATAGAGGATTTTAACTCTAGTGGGATCACTTAACACCTTAAAAATCTCAGACAACTTTTGTATAACATTATTATCGAGCATCTTAGAGTTAACTTCTTTAACAGCTTTTTCGTTTATTACTTTAATTTTGCAAATATCGCTCATATGAATATATGTTCAAATTAACAACAAAAAAAATCAAAGATAAAATTAGGAGAGAAATCTGATTATTATTTTTTAAGTCATAGTTTACCTAAAATCTATTGTAAATGTTATTTATGTGTTTATAGAGAGGTAGTTTGTCATGATACTAATAACTGGATGTGCTGGATTTATCGGATGGAAAGTTACCGAATACTTACTTAAAGAAGGATTTAATATTGTTGGAATTGATAACATGAACAGTTATTATGATGTTAGATTGAAAGAATGGAGATTAAATCAGTTATTAAAACATAAAAACTTCAAATTTTATAAATTAGATATAACGGATTTCGAAGCACTCAAAGACGTATTTAAAAAATATAAATTTGATCTCGTAATAAATCTTGCTGCTAGAGCTGGAGTTAGGTATAGTCTTGAAAATCCATGGATTTACATAGATACAAACATAAAAGGAACGTTAAACCTATTGGAATTATGTAAAACGTTTAAAATTAAGAAACATATTCTAGCATCGACCTCTAGCATATATGCAAATGTTTCACCACCTTTTAAAGAAGATGCTAACGTTGACAGGATGATAAGCGTATACGCAGCGAGTAAGAAAGCTGCAGAATCGTTATGTTACGTTTATCATTATCATTACGATATCGATATTACAATACTAAGATACTTTACGGTTTATGGACCAGCAGGTAGGCCGGATATGAGTATATTTAGATTTATTTATTTTATAAAAAAAGGAGTTCCGATTACAATTTTTGGCGATGGCACGCAGAGAAGAGATTTCACATATATAGATGATATTGCATTAGGCACGTTAAAAGCAATAGATGCGGATTTAAAATATGAAATTATAAACTTAGGTAACGATAATCCTGTAACACTTAATTATGTTATAAGTTTAATAGAAAAAAATTTAAATAAAAAAGCGAAAAAAATATATAAACAGTTTCATAAAGCAGATTTAAAGATAACTCATGCTAACATAGAAAAAGCTAAAAAGCTCTTAAACTGGGAACCTAGAATAAGAATAGAGGAAGGTATAAGAAGAACAGTTAATTGGTTCAATGAAAATTGGTACTGGATTAAAGATTTAAATGTAAAATAATGTTAACATTTTTCTCTCAAAAATAATTATAATATTTTAGGACAACAATTGCAATAAAAAGTTCGAACATTAATATGGAAAGTACCACATCTTTCTCATAGACTTTCTTTTTTATTTTCTTTAATATATATATTGATAGATGCGTAAGATCATAAACATTTTTTAACTCGTTACCGTATGGTAATTCAAGCGTGTTATCTTTTTTAGGTTTTGCAAACGCTTCTACATTAAACCCTTTTCTAAGAGGTAATATAAAATCTAAGTAGTAAGGTATAAAAAGTAAAACAGCAATCTTCTCCATATTTGCAAGAATAGCTATGCATGCAATTAAAGCTCCAACACTGTATGTTAAAGTATCACCGGGAAAAATTTTCGCTGGATACCAATTATAAATCAAAAATGCTACCAAAGCAAAAACCATACATAAGCCTAGCATTGAAACCCATGCATAACCATTTACGTATGCAACATAACTCATCACCGATAAAATTATTATACCCATACCAGCTTCTAGTCCATTATAGCCTGCTAGCATATTAAACGCATTACTGGCACCAGTAATTCCTATTGGTATTATTAGAAGAGGATATAAAATACCGAGGTCTACTTTTCCTATAAAAGGTAGAATCATTTCTGATTTTCCAGCGTTTATAACCATTAAAGGTATAGAAGCAAGAGCCGTTAACAACGGTTTTTGCCATTTTTTTAGACCAATTTTCCATCCAAGAATATCATCGAGCATTCCAATCATTGCTATGATAAGTATACATGAAATCGTTGCAAGTATATAGAGTATAAATTCATCTTGCTTAAAGTAAAAAGTACTTAAACCGATATACCAGAAAACTCCAGATAGAAAACCAGCTAATACTGTAATCCCACCCATTTCTGCAACAGTTGGCTTATCATACTTATTCATATCTTTTCCTACTAGATTTATCCTTCTGGCAACCTTAATCCACCATGGTATTAAAAAGAAAGTAACTAAAAAACTTATAACAAAGGATAATAGTAGTAAAGGGTTGATATTCAACATATCACTCCTCTCTTATTATAGATGTTATGTATTCTATAATTTGTTAGCATATTACCAAAACGTCTCTGAAATGATTTGCATAATATGCAACAGGAGCAACAAAAGAGACAACACTTTTTATCGAATGGTTTTACTTTATCACTAAACTCTTTAAACATCGTATACAACCGAATTTCTAATCCCCCCTATTTATGTTTATGTTGATAAACTTTCTGTTTAACCAAAATAAAAAAT
>JALTZH010000044.1:0-1560 GCA_027051265.1 archaeon
TAATATAACCTCTCTTTAAAATTCCACCTACTATGCTTGCTCCACCCTTATGATATACAACGGCATTTGTATTAACTAAAACTTTATAACCAGCAAGTCTTGCACGCCAGCAGAAATCTAAGTCTTCTACAAACATAAAATATTTTTCATCAAATAATCCAATTTTTTCTATAACTTCTCTTCTTATAAGCATTGCACATCCAGATACAAAAAATACTTCAAATATTTGTTTATATTGGTTTCTATCAATCTCATTGGAATAATATCCTATAGGAAAACCAAAAATATCACAAGTTAAGCCTAAATCTTGAATTACTTTAGGATTATCCATTAATAAAATTTTTGGACCAACAATACCAACGTCTTTATTATGTATACAAGTTTCTACAAGTATTGTTAGGGAGTCACTATCTATTATTGCATCATTATTAAATATAAATATATATTCTGCACCTCTTTCTAATGCATATTTAATACCTATATTACATCCAGCTGCAAATCCAACATTTTTTTCATTTTTTATTACTTCTACTTCTGGAAAATTTTCAGATATAAATTTAACACTATTAGAGGAAGGATTATTATCAACAACTATAATTTTATAATTTGGATAATTTAAATTTAATAACGAATTTATACATTTCTTTAGATATTCCATGCCATTATAATTAATTACTATTATATAAACAAGAGGATAATTTATCTTCAAATTATTTCACCTTTCTAGTTTCCCAACAATATACCCCATTCCAGCTACTAAATATTCCAAACTTTTTAAAATTATAACACCTAAAGCTAATAAAGGTTTTGAATAAAACTTTTTATTTCTAAAGAACAAACCAAACCTTCTTAATGGGCTTATTTGTCTGCTTCCATATTCTTTATATTTTTTAACATACTTCCATGCAGTTTTTCCATAGTAATATTTCTTCTTTAAATAATTGAGAAAATTAAAATCATGGAAATCATGAACTACATAACTTTTACATCTTTTTTTAGTATCAAACCCCAACTTTTCAATTTTCTGTGGAAGAGTAAATTCCTCAAAAAACACCACATCTTCATCAAAACCTCCAACTTTTTTCACTAAGTCCTTTCTTAAAAATCTTGCTGCCTCAATAATTCCAGAGCCTTTATATAATTCCCTTTCAAAACTTATTACTTTTACCCAAAAGGATTTTCCAATGTCTCTAACAGGAATACAAACACCGCCAATTTTTTTATCTTTTTCGCAGATATCTACACATTCTTTGATTACATTTTCTTCTAAATACATGTCAGAATCTATAAAACATACGTATTTACCTTCAGCTTTCTTAATGCCGAAATTCTTTTGCTCGCTTCTTTCCTTAGCATTTACAACAAAAACTTTATCTGCATACTTTTTTGCGATTTCAACCGTTTTATCTTTAGAGCCTTTATCAACAACAATTATCTCAATGTTTTTATAAGTTTGGTTTTTAATTGACCTTAAACATTTCTCTAAAGTTTTCTCGGAGTTATAGGTTGGGATTATTATAGAAACTAATGGTAATTCCATATTTTTATATTAATATATAA
>JALTZH010000044.1:1570-5347 GCA_027051265.1 archaeon
TGAAATAGAGCTAATTATAAAAAGTCTAGATGAAAGCGAGAAGAAATTTTATGAGGAGAAAAGGGTACTTGTAACAGGTGGTGCAGGGTTTTTGGGTTCATGGCTTTGCGAAGCGTTGATCAGGTTAGGTTCGAAGGTTACATGTTTAGACAATCTATCGAGTGGAAGGTTTGAGAATATAATGCATTTGGTTAATGAGGAGAATTTTGAATATATTCGAGGGGACGTAGCTGAGGGGGTTGAGGGTAAATACGATATAATATTTCATTTAGCTTCGAGAGCATCGCCACTGGAGTTTTTGAGGTATCCGATTGAAATAATCAAGGCGAATGCTTTTGGGACGTATAATCTTTTGGAGCTTGCGAGGAGGAACGATTCGATATTTTTCTTAGCATCTACCAGCGAGGTTTATGGAGATTCTAAGGTTATACCAATACCTGAAGATTATAGGGGGAACGTTAATCCTGTTGGTGAGAGGAGTTGTTACGACGAATCTAAAAGACTTGCTGAAGCGTTATGCTACGCGTTTCATAAGCAATATGGTTTAAGGGTGATGATAGGTAGGATATTTAACACTTATGGTCCGAGAATGAGATACGAAGGATATTATGGAAGAGTTATCCCAAGATTTATTGTTCAAGCGTTAAAAAATGAGCCAATAACAATATTTGGTGATGGGAACCAAACGAGAAGCTTCTGTTATGTTACTGATTTAATAATCCAAATCTTAAAATTCGTTTCAAAAAATTTAAAGTTTGAAATCTTAAACCTTGGTAACGATGAAGAAATAAAAATTATCGACCTCGCTAAATTAATCATAAAATTGACAAACTCGAACTCGAAAATAATCTTTCTCCCACCTATGCCAGACGACCCAAGAAGAAGAAAACCGGATTTATCAAAAATGTTCAAACTCCTTAACTTTAAACCAAAAATTTCACTAAAAGAAGGCCTATTAAAAACTATCTCCTGGTTTAAAAATGAATTGAGAATATAATTTTTGCTTGCTTCAGAAATAAATTGTCTCCCTTTAAATATAGGTTGTAAAGAAACTCGTTTTAAAGATACTTTAAGTCCTATTATTAAGTGTAGGTTTTAAGATAAAAAAGTTTTTCACTTGCGGAGGATTTTGGGAAATGATATATCTTATAGTATTGTTTTATAACATATCCTATGAAAAATATCTTTAATAGAAATTCATATTCTCATGTTTTTAATTAAGATTACAGTGAAAAAATCACCAACAGACACCTTCGTAATGTTTTGAGAAGATTCTAGCTTCGTCAATTCTTCTTCCGTCGAAGACTATTTTATCTTTATATAGTTCGGGATTCTTAAACTCATCCCATTCCGTAACGATAAATATTACATCGGATTTTGAGACGGCATCTTTTGCATCTTTACAATAAGTAACTTCGTTCTTGAAAATCCTCTTGAAATTTTCCATGGCTTTTGGATCGTATACGAAAACTTTTGCTCCCTTATCTAATAAGGCTTTAACGATTTTTATCGAAGGTGCCTCTCTGATATCATCTGTCCCAGGCTTGAAAGCAAGACCCAAAACGGTTACATTCCTTTTATTTAGACTTCCCAACCTCTTTTCAGCTATTTCCACAAGTTTATAGGGTTGCATCTCATTAACTTCGAGAGCAGCGTTAAGAATCAATGGTGTATAAAAGACTTCCCTCGCTTTACTTATCAACGCCTTTAAGTCTTTTGGGAAGCAACTCCCACCAAAACCAATACCTGCACGTAGATATTCCTTTCCAATTCTTCTATCCAAGCCCATTCCCTCAGCAACTTTATAAACATCGATGCCTAAAAGCTTACATATGTTTCCTATCTCGTTTATGAAAGAAATTTTTACAGCGAGAAAAGCATTTGAAGCATATTTTATCATCTCCGCCGTCGTAAAATCCACATAGACACGAGGTGCTCTTATTCCTTTATAAATCTCTTCAATAATTTCCCTCGATTTCTCATCCTCATATCCTATAACAATCCTATCAGGTTTGAGAAAATCTTCTATCGCATTCCCCTCCCTCAAAAATTCCGGATTCATTATCAGTCCAAAATCTTTCGGAAATCTCTTCCCCGAATGCTCTTCAAGTATTGGTAATATCTTATACCTCGTAGTCCCAGGAGGAACCGTGGATTTAACAACGATCAAATGATAATCCTTTCCCTTAATCGCTTCGGCAATACTTCTCGTTGCTTCGTAAACATATCTCAAATCCGCTTCTCCCAACAAACCCTGAGGCGTTCCTACGCATATGAAAGATGCATCACTATTCAAAACCGCATATTCTATATCGGTCGTCGCCTCTATTTTATTTCCCACTTCCTTAATTAATTCATCCAAACCCGTTTCGTAAAATGGTGCCTCCTTGGAATTTATCTTCCTAACCTTATTTTCATCAATATCAACAAATATAACCTTTCTGCAAAATCTTGCCAAACAACAACCCGTTACCAAACCAACATACCCAGAGCCTATTATGCTTAATCTCATAATTTTATATTAATCTTGTATTAATAAATAAATGTTTGAGAAATTTTATATTTTTTGGTTGGCATTCTATTAATGTAGAGTTAAGCATGTTCGAAAAACATTAAGACACTTGTGTTTAATAGCAGTATAGTTATTGAACTTTTAAAGAGACTTACGAAACCATGTATTTTTCATCTTACTTCCTCATATATGTTCTTAAATTAAAAATATTTCCTAAAGTATACCTATTTGTAGAATTTCACATTTAGCTTACAAGCTTTCTGAGATGAGGCTTTTCCAGCATTATTTTAACGTCATCCGCTTCCATTATTATCAGGTTGCCTGCTAATTCATGGAAAGCTCCTTTAAGCAAATCCCCTACGAGTTTTTGTATTCTTGCGAAATCTTCTGTTTTTGCAACGATCAAGAACAAATCGGGTTTCCCCCATACATCTAAAGCATGTTTAAGCCTTGCCAAAGCCCTATCGACATCTCCTCCAACCTGAATTTCGAAGATTTTCAACGGAACAATGCTTGGCTTTTTGAACCATACAACATCATATCTATATAATCCTTGAGGATCGGGATATTCCTTCTTAACCTCATATCCCAAAAGTTCACCCAACTTGACAAGCATATTTTGGATTTGAGAGTGTAAAGATTTCTCAATGGAAACCGCTTTTTCTACTTTTACCGGAATGCTTTTAGAAACTTTTTCAACTTCTTTGGATTTCTCCCATTCTTCAAGTGCTTGTTTTACAACAGGTATAATCTCAAATGGAATACAATAACGATCGGATACTCTATAATAGAGACCTCTCATGCTTAAATCTGCGAAATCTGCTCCGGAAGGATAGTAAGTTTCACCAAGAATTTCTTCAATCTTCTTCCAAGTCTCTTTTCTATCCGCTCCGAACCAAGGATTTAATAATGATTCTACATTGAAACATAATTCACATAAAGCTTTTAGAATAGCATATAATCTTCTGGATCTTTCTTCACTCGTTTCATTTAAAAGATATAAAACGTTTTGCTTAACATCATTCCATGCCGAACCCAATTTTATAGAGCCTTTTTTCCTTGCAATGTAATGATTACCTCTAAACTCATTGACACCGTAAAGGCTTAATATACCATGTTTAGGAGGATATTTCGTAAAAATGCCAAGAAACTCCTCATCGGAAAGTTTGCTCACAAAATCGTATAACAGTTTAAATTCCATTCTTATTAATTCCTCATAATTTATATGCTCATATTTTTCCTCCAAGTCTTTGAATTCTTTAAAT